>QKCS01000355.1 GCA_003246795.1 Alphaproteobacteria bacterium | reverse complement strand
CCCGACCCGAAAGCCAACGCGAAGTTCGCGCACAAACTTTCGTTCCTGGACGAGATGGAGCGTTTCTTTTCGGGCATGAAGGCCAAGGGATCGGCGCGGCGCGTCGTCGTGGGCGATTTGAACGTCGCGCCCTTCGAGCACGACGTGTGGAGCCACAAGCAGCTTCTCAACGTGGTCAGCCATACGCCCGCCGAGACCGGGCGCATGATGGGCATCTATGCGTCGCACGACTGGATCGACGTGACGCGCTCGTTCGTGCCCAAGGCCGAGAAGATCTACAGCTGGTGGAGCTATCGCAACCAGGATTGGCGGAAGTCCGACCGCGGACGGCGGCTCG
Organism: Alphaproteobacteria bacterium; assembly: GCA_003246795.1. Taxonomy (GTDB): domain Bacteria; phylum Pseudomonadota; class Alphaproteobacteria; order Micropepsales; family Micropepsaceae; genus SZUA-430. The sequence goes on along the minus strand of QKCS01000355.1, from coordinate 2,649 downwards.
ACCACGTGTGGATCAGTCCGGCGCTCAAGGACTCCGTCGCCTCGCACGAGATTCTGCGCGACGCGCGCGGCTGGAAGCGCCCGTCGGACCACGTGCCGGTGATGGCGGAGATCGGGATCTAGCGCTTCATCTGGGCGATCATGACGGTCGAGGAGGCCGTCGCGATCAGTTTGCCCGCTTCGTCCTTCAGGTCGGCTTCGAGGAAGATCACCGTGCCGCCGCGCCGGACGGTGCGGGCTTCGGCGAGGATGCGCGTGCCGGGGCGGCCCTGGGCGATGTAACTGACCTTCATTTCGAGCGTCGGCGTGATCTGACCCCATTCGATGGTGAGGCCGGCCGCGAGCGAGATCACGTCGTCGAGCATTGCGGCCGTCATGCCGCCGTGGATGGCGCCGTAGCGGTTCGCGAGCGGGTCGCCCGTGTTGTAGGCGACGCGGACGTTGCCCTGTTCCGCGTCGACGTCGAGGAGTTCCTGGCCCAGGACGACACCCGCCGGCGCCGGGCGCTTCAGGATGGCTTGGATGTTGGGCGGGTACTTTTCGGGATGTTCGCGGTCGATCGCCATCTATTCGAGCCCCGCGGCGCGCAGCTTGGCGTGCGCGGCCGACAGGTCCTTGTTCACGTTGTTCAGGCGCACGGCGAGTTCACGCATGACCTCCAGCGTCATCTGCGGGATGTCGCGCAGCATCTGCATGAACTGTTCCTTCCGGATTCGGAGCGTGTCGAGCGGTTCGGCGGCGGTCACCGTCGCGGTGCGCGGCATGTCGCAGAGCAGCGCCATCTCGCCGACGATGTTGTTGGCCGCGATCGAAGCCACGACGACGTCGCCTTCCGGCGAGGCGACGCTGACGTCGACCTTGCCGCCCAAGATCAGATAGGCGCTTTCGCCGCGGTCGCCCTCGCGGAACAGCACTGCGCCCGGATCGAACGCCAGGCGTTCGCTGGTGAAGGCCAGAAGCTTCAAGCGCGACGTGTCGATGCTCGCGAAGAGCGGCACGCGCCGCAGGAGTTCGACTTCGGATTGGATGCTCATCACGCCACCCCGTTCACTGCGCCGCCTCGCGCACGCCTTCGTTCGTCCGGTCGTTCGTCAGCTTGCCGTGTTCGAACGTCAGCACGCGGTCGAAGCGGCCGGCCAAATCGTCCTTCGTCAGCACCCAAAGCGTCGCCTTGCCCTTCCGAAGCTTCAGGACGCGATCGACGATGTCTTCCTTCTGCCGCTCGTCGAGATTGGCGAGCGCGCCGTTGGCGACGAGAAGCTGCGGGTCCTTGATGAGGGCGCGGGCGAGACCAAGCTTCTGGCGCTGGCCCGTCGTCAATCGCTTGCCGCCCGAACCGGCGTTGTAGGCCAAGCCCGCCTCGATGATCAGGTCGCGCACGTCGAGCCGGTCGAGAACGTCGCGCATCAGCGCGTTGACGCGCTGATGCGCGCGGGCGACGCCGTAGGACACGCGGCCCAGGAGAATGTTGTCCTGGATGCTGGCGTCGACGTTGTATTTGCCTTCTTCGTAGAACGAGATGCGGGCGCTGAGGTCGCGCGGCAGGGTTTCGGCGAAGGTGCGGCGCGCGGCGAGAAGGCGTTCGCGGATATCCGGCGTGACCAGCCCCAAGCGGTGGCGCGCCTCGACGTAGCGCAGCGGCAGGACCGAGAGCTTCGCGCGGTCGTCGTAGGTCAGGCCCGACGTCCGCTCGCGCATCATGATCTGCTGATAGTCGGGCAGTTCGTTCGCCGGGATGAACGAGAACTCGTCGAAGAAGGGGTGGTCGGCCGGGAAGTCGCGGAAGAGTTCGACCATCGTCTCGGCGATCGAAACGCCCATGGCGACCAAGTGTTGTTCAAGGCCTTCCTCCGCGACGACGCGCTGAAAGTGCGGCAGCCTCGGTAGGCTTTCGGGCTGAAGCAACGGATCGGCGCTGGCGCCGAAGAGAATGTTCTCCGCAATCGAGGCGTTGCGGTTGTAGGCGTGGGAATCGAAGCTTTCGACAAGGTTCGTGAAGCCGGGCTCGGCCAGCCGCTCGTGCAAGGCGAGCCGCGCTTCGACGATGCGCTCGGCCATGCCCGCATTCTTGACGGGGTCGAGACGCGCCTGCAGGCCGAATTGATAGACGTCGGATTCGAGTTCGACGACCGTGAGCACGTCGACGAGGCGATCGAGGATGGCTTTCGGATCGCGCGTGCCGAGCGCTTCGTAGTCGATCCAATCGGCCTCGGCGTCGAAGGTGGGATTTCCGGTTCGCAGCGCCTCCCGCACGTTCCGGTCGGTGGGCCCCTGCGCCGCTTCCTGCGGCGTCAGCTTCAGGCCGTAGAGCAGATTCTCCTTCAAATCGAGCGGAAAGAAATAGGCATCGGGTCCCGCGTACGCGATAGAGCGCCCGGCGACCGTTTCCGGCAAGGCCGTCAGATCGACGTCGCCCGCCTTCACGGTTCCGTTCTTGAGCGTGATCTGGCGTGCGAAGAGGTGGCCCAGGGCCTCTTTCCCACAGCCCGACGGGCCGACTGCGGCGATGGATTGCGTCAACGGTAGGGCGACGTCGACGTCGTCAAGCAGCGTGAACCCGGCGTCGTCGAGCGCGGTGACGTTCTTGAGTTCGATCGGGCTTTCGAGCGCCTTCCACGCAGCCGCCGTTTGCCGGTCCGGCGGCGTCATG
>QKCS01000255.1 GCA_003246795.1 Alphaproteobacteria bacterium | reverse complement strand
GTCGGCACGGTCATCGCCGCCATTTCCGGAACGTCCTTCTCGAGTTCCGGGTGATAGATCGGCGGATGTTCGCTGGTCGCCGTGTGGCCCAAGAGGCGCGCGAACTGCACCGGCACGGGCGTGAACTCGAAACCGAAGCGCGTGGCGAAGCGGCCCGTCATCATCGCCGCCCGCGAGGGCGCGCAGGTCGCGTTGCCGGAATAGGACTGGCTGAAGCTCGCGCCGTTCTTGGCGATGGAGTCGATGTTCGGCGTCGGCACCGCGCCGTTCGCCACGCCGCCGCCCGAGAACGTGATGTCGTTGTAACCGAGATCGTCGGCGACGACGAGGATGATGTTAGGAGGGCGGCCGCCTTCGATCGGCGTGTCGGGTCCCTTCTCCCAGACGACTTCGCGGTTCGGCTGTATGGGATCGCGGACCGCCTGAACGATGCCGGGGATATAGTACCAGTAGTTCTGGAACGCGATGGTGCCCGCGACGCCGAGCGCCGTGACGACGATGGCGATGCCAATGAGCCGATTGCGCATGCGTTGCGCTCCTATTTCTGAAACAAGACGGAAAGGCCGGTGCCGGATAGAATCTTGTCGACGCTTGCGCGGTCTTTGTGGCCGAGATCGGCGTACTCGTTGCGGATCCATTGCAGGCATTTGGCCTGATACGGGAACGTTTGCTGCTTCCAAGGTTTGCCGTCGATCTCGGTCTCGAAGGTTTCGGCGCCCTTGGCGATGGCCGCAGCATTGGCGAGGAGCGCGGGGGCATAGACGCGGCCGACCTCCTTCAAGAGCGCGATCATGGTGGCCGGGATCGATGCGGCATCGAGCCAGTCGCTCTCCTTCGGTTCGAGACCCGAGAGGTCCTCGCCGATCTCGACCCAGGCATAGACGCGCGGCGATCGCTTCAGCGTCACGGCCATCGGCGTCGGGTCGAAATGGGTGAGGGCGGTCAGTTGCCCGAAGGCCGCGAAGTCGGATGCTCCGGGGCGGTTGCCCATCAGGAACGGGTATTGCTTCAAATGGGCGTCGAAGAGATCGAGGAAGCGCTCGTAGCTCGCCTCGATGACCGGCGCGGTGAGGTCGTTCGAACCGACGACGTAGAGGCGGGAGATCTGGCGATCCATGATGAACTTCTTCATCTGCGCCATTTCTTCGTCGCTTGCCGCGATGCGCGACCAACGCGGCAGAATCTCGCCGGCTTTGTCGGCGTCGGCGGCGTAGTGCCAACGGTAATGGAACATCGCCTTGGTCAGCCACTCGTCGGCGTAGTCTTCGAGCAGATAATCGATGAAACCTGTGACCGGATGCGGCGGCAGCACGGAGCGGTCTTCGAACGCGCGCTCGAGACGGCGGATGATCGGCGTCGAATCGACGACCGCTTCGAGTTCGCCCTGTGCGTTCGGAAGAAAGAACGTCGGCAGTAGCTGGACCTTCGGCTTCGGCATGCCGGGCGCGCCGCCCATGCCGTATTGCGTGAGCTTATAAGGAATACGCCGATAGCGAAGCAGCGCGACCATCTTGCGCGTGTAGGGCGAACCCGGTGCGCCGTTCAAAGCGATCGGTGTCGGTATCATGGCGTTTCCCTTTGTCTCACTTCGCGAGCAGTTCTTGTTCGACCGCCCAGAGACGGTCTTGGCCCCAATGCGGGCGGTTCGCGTCCACGCGGAAGGAAGGTACGCCCCACAGACCGAGCGCGAAGAGCTCTTCGCGGTTCGCTTCCGCGACCTTGCGCCAACTTTTGTCTTGGAGCGCGCGTTCGACGAGCGCGCGGTCAAGGCCTGCCCGCGCGGCGAGTCTGTTCAGACCGCCGTCTGACGCCGCGTCGATGCCTTCGGCGAACACGCCGCGCAGGAACGACTCGACGAACTCGATGCCGTTGCCCGCCTGGATCGCGTGGTGAAGCACGGCGAGACCGCGCTCCGCGCCGCGGCCGACGGGATCGACGACGGTGCCGAACGGCATGCCGAGCCGTTCGGCCTCCCGCTTTGCGTCCAGCATGATGTAGAGGCGCTTCGGCGCCGGCACGGGCAGGCCGCGCATCACCATGGGCAGAACGAAGCGCAAGCGCAGGTCCGCGCCGTAGTGCGCCGCGAGCTTCCGCACGCGCGGAACCGCGAGATAGGTGTAGGGGCTGCGAAACGAGAGGAAGTAGTCGAGCGTCTTGCCACGTGCTGCGCCGACTGGGCCTGAGAACGTGACCTCTTTGACCGGCGCGATGGGTTTCAGCGGGCCCTTCGCTAGCCCGGCGGCGCATAGACGCTCTTCCAAGAAGTGCAGACGGTCGAGGCCCCAGTACCATTCGCCCTCGAAGTAGAACATGGCGCCGAGATAGTGGCCGAGGCGCTTGCGCAGCGCGTCGCCGTGCGGCGCGGCGGTTCCTGGCGCCGCGTCGTGCGACGGGAGATCGAGACCGTAGGCACGGGCGAGGAGCGCCGCGTCTTCCGTCGCGAGTTTCGCGAGGCGTTCGCGCTCAGGCGCTGCGGCCGCCTCGGGCGGCGAGACGAGGTGCGGCTTGAGCGTGATGCGGTAGGCGTCGCTCAGCGGCCTGAGCACCTGGGCGGCGAGTTGCGAGTAGGGATCTTCGGGCTGATGGAAATAATGGACGACGGCCGCGCCGCCGAACGCGCGCGCCAGCGCGAAGCGGCGGCGGCGCCACGCGCGTCGCGTCCTGCTTGTCAGGATTGTGCTGACGATCCGGCTGATCGTTGCGCGCAAGGCCAAGCCTCATCCGAGAAAATGGCATTGTTAGTGCCACTATCTCTTTGCTGCAAGTCCCCTCGACGAACTGCGGCGCGCTAGCGGAACTCCTTGACCAACAGGCCGGCGGTAAAGAGTTCTGCCATGTGCCTGGCGTCGTGGCCGGGGACCATGATCAAGCCCGGCTCCGCCTCGTGCAGGCGTTTGAACTCCGCCAACTCGAGCAGTATGGCGTCGCGGTCCTCCTTGAGGAAGTAATCTGACACCGCGCGCGGGCGCGCGGCGAGCCGTTCGACGCT
>QKCS01000124.1 GCA_003246795.1 Alphaproteobacteria bacterium | reverse complement strand
CGCCGTGAGATTGTCAATTGGGTTGACGAAATGGTGAAATGAATATCGAAGACGCTCGGCGGTTGATGCAGCTCGTGCCGCTTTCCTTCTTTCGTCTGAAGGCGGCCGGCGACCGCATCCATGCGGCACGGTCGCTTTCGACCGGCTCTCGCGGCCTGTTATTGTCGTTGCACGAACTTGGGCCGATGACCGCGTCGCGGCTCGCCGACATTCGGCCCGTTTCGCGGCAGGCCATTCACAAGTTGGCCGAGCAGCTGATCGCGCGCGGCTTCGTGAAGCAGACCGAGAATCCACGCGACCGCCGTGCGCCGCTCTTGGCGCTGACCCAGGCAGGCCGGGCCGAAATCGCGCGCGTACGCACCGCGGAGGACCCACAGATTCGAGCGCTGCTTCGTGGATTGTCGGACGCGGACATCGACGCGGCCGTCCGCGTTCTCCATGTGCTTTGCGACCGGGTGGCACCGGAGGAGTGGCGACGCCTTCAGCTTGGGCGCGTGCGCCCCAACGGTCGTCGTGTCGGACGAAGTGCCGTGGCGGAGCGAAAGCGCAGCAGGTAGGGCCTATGCCCGCTGCAGATCGAGCGCGCGGCTCTCGGACGGCTTCACTATAATCGTTTGCGCGACTTCGACTTCGCGTTCGAGGCGGCGAATTTTGTCTTCGGCGTCGCGCATTGCTTGGCGCAAGGGGGCTTGCGCGAGCCAGCTTGACCAGCCGCCGAGGACGAGGCCGATCAAAACCGCGCCCAGGATGATCCAGGCCAATCCGATGTCAAAGGCGACGGCGGGCGCGTCGCTGCTGAACGGATCGAAACTCAGGCGGACAGGACCGCGGTTCGCCACGGCGAGCGCCGACGTCAAAACTACGAGGGTCCAAAAGAAGAGCGTGCGGAAGAGGCTTGCCATGGCGGATCGCTTCGGTTGATGAAAGTCTCGGGCGCCGATGACGCGCCGCCCTATTTCGGCTGATCGACGTTTAGCCGGTCGCGGAGTTCCTTGCCGGTCTTGAAGAACGGCACATGCTTGGGCGCGACGTGGACGGATTCGCCGGTGCGCGGGTTGCGGCCGGTACGCGCGGGACGCGACTTCACCGAAAAAGCGCCGAATCCACGCAGTTCGACCCGGTCGCCCTTCGACAGCGCTTTGGCGATTTCGCCGAAGATCGTCGCTACGATTTTTTCGATATCGCGTTGATAGAGATGCGGGTTCTGCTCCGCGAGCTTCTGGACCAGTTCCGACTTGATCATCGACGGCCGTTCCTCGGGATCGTTTCGGGCGTTCGACAGCCCGTTGGCGTTCGCGCGAGAGCAAGGCTGCCAAGCGTGTCCACGCCCGTCAAGCGCCACCGGCCTCCAAGTTCTTCTAAAATAAGGGATATTCGACCCGCCTAAGACGAAGGGCGGCCCTGAGGCCGCCCTTCGTATGGTTTTCAAACGTCCGTTCGAGCCTAGTCGCTCTTTTCCTGCTTCTTGCGCAGGGCGGCACCCAAGATGTCGCCGAGCGAAGCGCCCGAGTCCGACGAGCCGTATTGGGCCACGGCCTCTTTCTCCTCGGCGATCTCGCGCGCCTTGATCGAGAGGGTGAGCCTGCGGGCCGCCTTGTCGATGTTCGTCACGCGGGCGTCAATCTTGTCGCCGGCCGAGAAACGTTCCGGACGCTGTTCGCTGCGGTCGCGCGAGAGCTCGTTCTTGCGGATGAAGGCCTTGAGTTCGCCGACCGCCACTTCCAGGCCGCCGTCGGTGACTTCGGTGACCGTGCAGGTGACGATGTCGCCCTTCTTCACCGGTCCCAGGCTTTCCATCGGATCGCCCGAGACCTGCTTGACGCCCAGGGCGATGCGTTCCTTCTCGACGTCGATGTCGAGAACGACCGCCTTCACCATGTCGCCCTTCTTGTGCTTCTTGATCGCCTCTTCGCCCGGCTCGTTCCAGTCGAGGTCGGAGAGGTGGGCCATGCCGTCGATGTCGCCGTCGAGGCCGATGAACAGCCCGAACTCGGTGATGTTCTTGATCTCGCCTTCGATCTGCGAGCCGACGGGATGCTTGTCGGAGAAGCCCTGCCAGGGGTTCTCCATCGTCTGCTTCAGGCCGAGGGAGATGCGGCGCTTGGCCGAATCCACCTCGAGTACCATCACTTCGACTTCCTGGCTGGTCGAGATGATCTTGCCGGGGTGGACGTTCTTCTTCACCCACGACATTTCGCTGACGTGCACCAGGCCTTCGACGCCGGGTTCGAGTTCGACGAACGCGCCGTAGTCGGTGATGTTGGTGACGCGGCCCTTGAACTTCGCGCCCATCGGGTACTTCGCGGCGACGCCTTCCCACGGATCGGCCTCGAGCTGCTTCATGCCCAAGGAGATGCGCTGCGTTTCCGGGTTCACCTTGATGACCTGAACCTTCACGTTCTGGCCGATCGAAAGCACTTCGCTTGGGTGATTGACGCGGCGCCAGGCGATGTCGGTCACGTGCAAGAGACCGTCGACGCCGCCGAGGTCGACGAACGCACCGTAGTCGGTGATGTTCTTGACCACGCCGTCGATGACTTGGCCTTCCTTGAGGTTCGCGACGAGTTCGTTGCGCTGCTCGGCGCGGCTCTCCTCGAGAACGGCGCGGCGCGAGACGACGATGTTGCCGCGGCGCTTGTCCATCTTGAGGATGTGGAAAGGCTCTTGCTTGTTCATCAGCGGGCCGGCATCGCGCACGGGGCGGATGTCGACTTGTGAGCCCGGCAAGAACGCGACGGCGCCGTCGAGGTCGACGGTGAAGCCGCCTTTGACGCGGCCGAAGATGACGCCGGTCACGCGCTGCTTGTCTTCGAACGCGCGCTCGAGCTTCGTCCAGGATTCTTCGCGGCGCGCCTTGTCGCGCGACAGGATCGCTTCGCCCATCGCGTTCTCGACGCGATCGAGGAAGACTTCGACGTTGTCGCCGACGGCGATCTTGTTGGGCTGGCCGGGCAGGCCGAATTCTTTGAGCGGGATGCGGCCTTCGGTTTTGAGG
>QKCS01000266.1 GCA_003246795.1 Alphaproteobacteria bacterium | reverse complement strand
CGATCACATAGCCTTCTTGCGCGACGTCGATCACGGTTCCGGGTTGATGGTCGTTGGTCGGGATCTCGGCGATCGCGCGGTGCAAGTTCGGGTCGAAGCGCTTGCCTTTGGCGACGATGCGCTTGATGCCGTGCCGCTCGAAGATCCCCGCCATCTCGCGTTGAATGGCTTCGATCCCCTCGACGACGGCGCGGGCGCTTTCCGGCATCGCGGCCCGTTCCTCGGGCTTGGCGGCATCGAGCGCGCGCGTGAAATTGTCGAGCACGTTCAGCAAGTCCTTCGCGAAACGTCCGAACGCGAATTGCGCGGCTTCCGTCTTTTCGCGATCGGCGCGGCGGCGCACGTTCTCCGTTTCGGCGGCCGCGCGCAGATAGCGATCCTTGAGCTCGGCGATCTCGGCGTGAAGGGCGGCGATCTGCGCGGCCTCGCGCGCGATCTCCTCGCCCTCGGTGTGCTCGTCGTTGTTCGCCGCTTCCGGCGCCGGATCCGACAGCAAGCCGGAGAAGGGCGATACGTTGTCTTCTTTCTTCGGTCCGCTCATCGCATTCACGTGTCCTGAAGTCTATTTCTGCTGACTGATCAACCGGCTGATGACGCGCGCCGTGTAGTCGACCATGGGCACGATCCGCGCGTAGTTCAGCCGGGTCGGTCCGATCACGCCGATCACGCCGACGACGCGGCGCGTGTGATCCGAATAAGGTGCGGCGATCACCGACGAACCGGACAGCGAATAAAGCTTGTTCTCGGACCCGATGAAGATGCGCACCCCATCCCCTTGCTTCGCAAGCTCAAGCAGCTGGATCAAGTCGTTTTTGCGCTCGATGTCGTCGAACAACTGACGGATGCGCTCCAGCCCCTCGGTTGCGGCGACGTCCTCCAGCAACCGCGACTGACCGCGCACGATCAACGACGGCGTCTGGCTTTGCGGGCCGCCCCATTCGGCGAGGCCCTCGGCGACGAGCTTCGCCGCCAATTGATTCAGCTCCGCCTTCTGCGCCGTGAGTTCGGCGAGGATCTCGCTGCGCGCTTCTTCCAGCGTATGCCCGCGCATGCGCGCGCTCAAGAAGTTGCCCGCTTCGATGAAGGTCGACGGCGGCACGCCCATCGGCGTTTCGATCACGCGGTTTTCGACGGTCCCGTCTTCGTTGACCATGATGACGAGCGCGCGCTGCGGCGCCAGCGGAACGAACTCGACGTGCTTCAGCGCCGCGTCGCGCTTCGGCGTGACGACGAGGCCCGCGCATTGGCTGAGGCCCGACAGCATCGCCGACGCCTGCATCAACACGTCGTCGAGCTTGCGCCCGCCCGCCGCCAGTTGCGCGTCGATGCCTTTGCGTTCGTCGTCGGCGAGATTGCCGACTTCGAGCAACCCGTCGACGAAGAGGCGAAGACCCATTTGCGTCGGGATGCGCCCCGCGCTCGTGTGCGGCGCGTCGAGCAGGCCCGCATGCTCCAGGTCCGACATGACGTTGCGGATCGACGCCGGCGACAGCGTGATGCCTCCGCGCTGCGACAGCGTGCGCGACCCGATCGGCTCGCCGGTTTCGAGATAGGCTTCGACGATCCGCCGGAAGATGTCGCGCGAACGCTCGGACAGTTCGCCGATCTGCGTCGACGCGGGCGTCTTGATGTGCGGCACTTGGCGTTCGTTCATGCCCGATTCTGCTCGGTTTTCCGCTCAAAAACGCCCATTGCATGGGCTTCGAGTGCAGGCTAGGTAGCCCCTCGGCCCCCAAACTTCAAGGTAAGGAAATCCAAGCTCATGCGCCCCTCAGGCCGCCGTCCGGATCAGCTGCGCGATGTCTCGCTCGAGACGGGCGTATCCGTACATGCCGAAGGTTCATGCTTTGTGAAGTTCGGCCGCACGCACGTGCTGTGCACGGCCTCGCTCGAAAACAGCGTGCCGCCGTTCCTGAAGGGCTCGGGCAAGGGCTGGGTGACGGCGGAGTACGGCATGCTCCCGCGCGCGACGGGCGAACGCATGCGCCGCGAAGCCGCCCAAGGCAAACAGTCCGGCCGCACGCAGGAGATCCAACGTCTGATCGGCCGCGCCTTGCGCGCCGTCACGGACATGAAGGGCTTCGGCGAACGCCAGATCGTCATCGATTGCGACGTCATCCAGGCCGACGGCGGCACGCGCACGGCCGCGATCACCGGCGGCTTCGTCGCGCTCCACAAATGCTTCGAGCTGATGAAACGCGATCAGTTGATCAAGACGCTGCCGTTGAACGACCACGTCGCCGCGATCTCGTGCGGCATCCACGGCGGCGAGTGCGTGCTCGACCTCGACTACGAAGAGGACTCCAGCGCCGGCACCGACGCGAACTTCGTGATGACGGGCGAAGGCAACATCGTCGAGATCCAAGGTACGGCCGAAGGCGAACCCTTCACCGAAAAGGCGTTCCTGGAGCTGATGTCCCTCGCGCGCGGCGGCATCAAGCAACTTGTCGCCATGCAGCGCGAGGCCATATCGCGCAAATGACGTTCTGCGGCCTGTCATCCCGGAAGCTAGCGAAGCCCGATCGCGTCGGCGATCGTTGGCGAAGCTTGCTATCCGGGACCCAGGAGACTGGGTCGATCGCATCACGCAATCTCCTGGATCCCGGGTCGCGCTCGCGTCGCGCGCTTGCCCGGGATGACAGATGGATGGCGCGATCATGCGACGCCTGACCGAGCGCAAACTCGTCGTCGCGAGCCACAACCCCGGCAAGGTTCGCGAGATCGCCGAACTGATCGCGCCCCACGGCATCGAAGCCGTCCCGGCGGCGAGCCTTTCGCTCGACGAACCGGAGGAAACGGAAATGACCTTCGCCGGCAACGCGCTGATCAAGGCGCACGCCGCGGCGATGGCGTCGAACCTGCCGGCGCTCGCCGACGACTCCGGCCTCTGCGTCGATGCGCTGGGCGGCGATCCCGGCGTCTATTCCGCCCGCTGGGCGGGACCATCCAAGGATTTCGGCATCGCCATGCGCAAGGTGCACGAAGGGATGGGCGACA
>QKCS01000167.1 GCA_003246795.1 Alphaproteobacteria bacterium | reverse complement strand
CCGCCGTCGGCGAGGTCGTCGCGGTCGACCGACGTCACGACTACGTGTTCGAGACCCAGCTGCGCGACGGCGTCGGCAACCCTCGAAGGCTCCGCTTCGTCGAGCGCGCCGGGAATGCCCGTCTTCACGTCGCAGAAGGCGCAGGCGCGCGTGCACGTGTCGCCCATGATCATGAAGGTCGCGTGCTTCTTCGACCAGCACTCGCCGATGTTCGGGCAGCCCGCCTCCTCGCAGACGGTGACGAGGCCGTGGCTGCGAACGATCGCCTTCGTCTCGGCGAAGACCTTGGAACCCGGCGCCTTGACGCGGATCCATTCCGGTTTCCGCGGAACGGGGTTGATCGGCCGTTCACGCTTCTCGGGGTGGCGCAGGGCCCGCAGGTCCTTCGTCGATTGGTCGAAAACGGTCGTCATGGTCACAGATATAGCGTGAACGGGTTGGAATCACACCGGAGGCTAAGCACGGAGCGGTATGTTCCCCGTGAAAATCAAGTCCCTGATTCGACTGATATTTTGACGGCGCTCACCAACCGCTTGCTTGAGGACCGCCGGGTGTTACCCTATCTGAAATAAAACGTGAGCGGCTTAACGCCGCATGGGAGGACTTCCGGTGTCGCTGCCTGCAGCTGCCCATACCCAGTCCACGCGCGTGCCCTTCAACATCGGACGCACGCACCGTTCGCTCATGTCCGCCTTGCTTCAGGCGCGCAAGCGGTACGGCGGCAAGACCGTCGCCCTGTGGGACGCCGACGAGCGTCAGCTCACCTATGACGAGATCGTGCGCGCCGCGTTCGCGTTGGGCAGCGCATTGCGCAAGTACGCCAAGCGGAAAGAATCCGTCGGCATCATGCTGCCGACGGGCGCAGGCGCCGTCCTCACGTTCTTTGCGATCCACGCCTTCGGCCGCATTCCCGCGATGCTCAACTTCACATCCGGCGCGCGCAATTTGAAGGCCGCCTGCGCGGCGGGCGAGATCAAGGTCATCGCGACGGCGCGCAAGTTCGTCGAACTGGCGAAGCTCGAAGATCTGATCGCCGAGTTGTCGACGGTCGCTAAGATCGTCTATCTGGAAGACGTTCGCGAGAGCCTTTCGCCGGTCGACAAAGTCGCCGCCGTCGTCGGCTCGTTCGTTCCGCACTGGGCCATCAAGAAGTGGCCGAACCACGATGACACGGCCGTCATCCTGTTCACCTCCGGGACCGAGGGCGATCCCAAGGGCGTCGTGCTCACGCATGCGAACATCATGGCGAATGTCGAGCAGGTGCGCGCACATATCGACCTTTACCCCGACGACGTGCTGTTCAACCCACTACCGACGTTCCATTGCTTCGGGCTGACGGTCGGCGCGGTGTTGCCGTTGATGGTGGGCGTGAAGGCGGTCTGCCACCCCTCGCCGCTCCACGTGAAGGAAATCACGAAGCGCATCCGCAAGACCAAGGCGACGATCCTGCTGGCCACCGATACGTTCATCTCGCAATACGCGCGGGCGAGCGACGAGGGCGATCTTGCGTCGCTGCGGCTTGCCGTCTGCGGCGCCGAGCGCGTGCGCGACGAGACGCGGCAATTGCTGCGCAGGCGCTGCAACATGGAAATCCTGGAAGGCTACGGCGTGACGGAGGCCGCACCGGTCGTGGCGGCGAACCAACCCGGCGCGAACCGACTCGGCACCGTCGGCAAGATGATGGAAGGGATGGAATACCGCCTCGAACCTGTCGAGGGCATTCCGAACGCCGGTCGCCTCTTCGTGCGGGGACCGAATGTGATGAAGGGCTACCTGAAGCCCGATCAGCCGGGCGTGCTGCATCCCCTGTCGGATGGTTGGCACGACACCGGCGACGTCGTCGCGATCGACGAAGAAGGCTTCATCGCCATTCGCGGGCGCGTGAAGCGGTTCGCGAAGATCGGCGGCGAGATGGTGTCGCTCGCCGTCGTCGAGAACTGCGCCTCGGCGCTCTGGCCCGACAACATGCATGCCGCAGTCGCGGTGCCCGACGGGCGCAAGGGCGAGCAGATCGTGCTCGTCACCGACGCGCCGGAAGCGAACCGCGCCGAACTCGTTGCGTGGGCGCAGAACCACGGCGTGCCCGAGCTCGCGGTGCCGCGCAAAGTCGTGCACGTCGACAAGGTACCCGTGTTGGGCACGGGCAAGACCGACTACGGCAACGTCACGAAGGTCGCGAACGAACGTCTGACGGCTTTGGAGCCGAAGGCCGCCGAATAGCGCTCGTCACGGCGTGCGTGCGATCGTTCCGATGACGCCGTCCTTGGTAACGCGATCGAACGCAACGACGCGCCCACGTTCACGCCTGAACTTCAGGCGAATGGCCGTCGTGCCGGAAAAGCCGAAGAGGTCGGATCCCATCGGTATCAATTCCCGCGGTTCGCGCTCCTCGCGCTGAAACCAAAGCGCCGCGCCCTCGCGCCAGATGCGGCGGGTGCCGTAGATGCCGACGAAGGCGTCGAGCGCCGCCGGCGACAAGCGGACCGGGTTCAACTTCGTTTCGGCGGCGGCGATCTCCCACTCGTAGTCCACACGCCGGCGCGCGTCGGCGCGGCGCGCCAACGCCTGCAGTGCCAACAGATGAGCCTGGTCGAGAGCCGCGGCGGATGTCGGCGTTTCGACGTGCGGCGCGATGCCGACGCCTTCCCAGTTGGTGTGGCTGACCGGATGTTCCGGGCGGCCGACCGAAATGCTCGCCACGAAGTACGGAGCCACGGGATAAAGCTCGTTGTTGTTGGCCGCGCCGGCCGTCGTGCGGCCGACGAGCGTGCCCAGATTGAACTGCTGGACGTGATAGGCGAACTCCTCCGCCGCCGACGCCGTTCCGGCGTCCGTCAGCGTGAAAAGCGGCTTGCCGTGCAAACGCGGCGACGGGAGATCCGTCAGGACGCGGACGACGTCGGTTTCGCCGCTGAGACCGTCGTGGAAGCGGATCAGTTCCTGTCCGCCGCCTGGGAAGAAATAGCTTACGATCCGCTGCACTGCTTCGGCGCTGCCGCC
>QKCS01000362.1 GCA_003246795.1 Alphaproteobacteria bacterium | reverse complement strand
GCCTTTTCGCGCGCACTGGCGCTGCCCATGTCGACGCAAGAGCGACGGCTGGTCGAAGCGAAGCTGCGCGGCGTGACGGACGCCTAGGCCGCGCGATTGCCGTCGCGCAGGTCGCCGGCGTTTAGTATAGCGTCGAGGCCGCAGGCGATGATGGAACCATGGACAAGACAAGGGCCGTTCTTTCCATCCAATCGGAGGTCGTACGCGGACACGTCGGCAACAGTGCGGCGCGGTTCGCGTTGCAGCGCGTCGGCGTCGATGTGTTGGCGGTGCCGACTGTCCTGCTCTCCAATCATCCGGGACACGGCGACGTGCGCGGCGAAGCGGTTCCGGCGGCGCGGATTGCAGACCTCGTCGCGGGGCTCGACGCGCATGGCTGGCTCGGCGGATGCGACGGCGTTCTGTCGGGATATTTGGGCGTCGACGATCAGGCGCGCGCCGTCGCGGATGCCGTGCGTCGCGTGAAGGCGGCGAATCCCAAGGCGATCTTTCTTTGCGATCCGGTGTTCGGCGACGAGGGCGGCGCCTATGCGCGCCCGGGCGTTGCCGAAGCGATGGCGCGCGATCTGTTGCCGCTTGCCGACATTGCGACGCCCAACCGCTTCGAACTGGCCAGTTTGACGTCGAAGAAAATCGAGACCGCGGCCGACGCGGCGGCTGCAGCGAAAGCGTTGGGCGTACGTGAGGTCGTCGCCACGTCGATCCCTTTCGACGGCGGGCGCGTCGGCACGATCGCGGTCACGGCGGACGGCGTGTTCGCCGCTTCGGCGCCGAGACTCGATCGCGTGCCGCACGGGTCGGGCGATCTTTTGGCCGCGCTCTATCTGGCGGCAAGGCTTCGGGGCGGCGCGGCGCGCGAGGCGCTGTCGCACGCCGCGTCCGCCGTCGACGGCGTGCTGAAGGCGAGCGTTGCGGCGCAGGCCGACGAATTGCGGCTGATTGCGGCGCAAAACGAGCTTGCAAATCCGGCACACCGACTCGACGTCGTCGCCTTGGCCTAGATCAAATCTTCCGTCCTCGGCGGTGGTAGGTGTTATCCTGTCCGCTCAGTCAGGAGGGCCCGATGTCTCGTCACGTTCGGTCGCGCCTTGCGCAGATTGTCGTCATCATCGTCGGCGCCGCGGTGCTCAGCGCCTGCGTCACGCCGACGCCTTATCAGCCGGCGCCGCCGCGCGGATTCGGCTATTCCGAGGAGAGGCTCGACGGGAACAAATACCGCGTCAGCTTCCGCGGCAACGCACAGACACCGCGCGAGACCGTCGAGGACTATTTGCTTTACCGCGCGGCGGAACTGACGCTGCAGAACGGGTTCACCCACTTCATCGTCGTCGGGCGCGATACGGAAGCGAAGACGTCATACCGCTATTGGATCGATCACTATGGCGGGCGCGGCTGGTTCTATCACGGCTTCCCGCACTGGTACGATCCGTGGCACCGGCCGTGGGCCTATGACGTGCAACCCGTGACGACCTATACGGCGACCGCCGAGATCATCATGGTCAAAGGTCCGCACGAGGACGGCGACTTGCGCGCGTTCGACGCGCAAGAAGTGTTGCTGCAGGTGGGGCCGCGCGTCGTCAGGCCGGAGCAAGCGAAACAGTAGCGCCCGCTACGCCGCCTTCTTCAGGTGGCGGGCGATCAGGATTTCGGCGATCTGGATCGCGTTGAGCGCCGCGCCCTTGCGCAGGTTGTCGGAGACGCACCAGAGGGCGAGGCCGTTTTCGACGGTCGGGTCCTTGCGGATACGGCTGATGAAGGTCGCGTAGTCGCCGACGCATTCGACGGGCGTCACGTAGCCGCCGTCTTCGCGCTTGTCGACGACCATGCAGCCCGGCGCCTCGCGCAGAACTTCGCGCGCCTGTTCGGGCGAGATGGGGCGTTCGAATTCGATGCTGATCGCTTCCGAATGGCCGACGAAGACGGGGACGCGCACGCAGGTAGCCGTCACCTGGATGTCGGGGTCGAGGATCTTCCGCGTTTCGGCCGCCATCTTCCATTCCTCTTTCGTGTAGCCGTCGTCCATGAAGGCGTCGATTTGAGGAATGATGTTGAAGGCGATCTGTTTCGTGAACTTCTTCGATTCGATCGAGTCGGTCACGAAGATGGCGCGCGTCTGGTTGAAGAGTTCGTCCATGGCGTCCTTGCCGGCCCCGGACACGGACTGATAGGTCGATACGACCACGCGCTTGATGCGCGCAACGTCGTGCAGCGGCTTCAACGCCACGACCATCTGGGCCGTCGAGCAGTTCGGGTTCGCGATGATATTCTTCTTGCCGAACTTTCCGATCGCGGTCGTGTTGACCTCCGGCACGACCAGGGGGACGTCGGGGTCCATGCGCCACTTCGACGAGTTGTCGATGACGACGGGGCCGGCCGCGCCGATCTTCGGCGACCATTCGCCCGAGACGGCGCTGCCCGCCGACATGAGAACGATGTCCGTGCCTTTGAAGTCGAAATGCTCGAGGGCTTTGCACTTCAGCGTGTGATCGCCGTAGGCGACGTCTTTGCCGACGCTCTTGCGCGAGGCGAGCGGCACGATTTCCCGCGCCGGGAATTCTCGTTCGGCCAGGATATTCAGCATCTCACGGCCGACATTGCCGGTCGCACCGACGACGGCGACTTTCCAGGACATTCAGGGATCTCCCGCGTTCGCGCGATAACTGGGTTTAACGCCCAAGCTTGTCAAGCGCGGCCAGAACGGCGTCGCCCATCGCCTTCGTGCCAACCTGGCGCATGCCCGGCTGCATAATATCTCCGGTCCGGTAACCATCATCCAAAACGGTCGAAACGGCACGATCCACCATGTCGGATTCACGCTTCATGCCAAAGGAATACTGCAGGCACATGGCAAACGACAGGATCGCGGCGATCGGGTTCGCCTTATCCTGGCCGGCGATATCGGGCGCGGAACCGTGGATCGGCTCGTAAAGCGCGCGCTGATTGCCGGCCGCGTCGCGGGCGCCGAGCGCGGCGGAGGGTAGCATGCCGATCGAGCCCGTGAGCTGGG
>QKCS01000100.1 GCA_003246795.1 Alphaproteobacteria bacterium | reverse complement strand
GAGCTGCCAGACGAGAAGAAACATAGCCGCAAACCATCCGTCGATCGCAAAGAGAACGACGCCCAGCCGCGACGCGCGAAAAGCGTCCGGGGCCTCTTGGCGGATCGCGACATTCGGTAATGCGAGCAGCGGAACAGCCGCAAACGCCTGGACTGCCGCAACGGCCCCGAAAGCCCAGTGCGGACCGGCGACGACGATCGCCCAGGCACCGGCCAAAGGCGCGACGATTCCAACGACGGCCGCCAGCGCTTCGCGCGCGCCGATCTGATGTCCGCGATGTTCGTTGTCGCCCATTGCCGCGAAATAAGCGTGAAAGCACGACCAATAGAACGCGTCACCGAGCGCGGAGACGAAGCACAACAGAGCAAGCGCCGCGCCGACACCGCTGACCTGCGCAAGAACGACGTACTGCACGGCGTGAACCAGACAGCCGAAAACGAGCAGCGGTTTCAATCCGACTCGCTTGGCCAAAGGCACGACCATCGACCGCAAGGCAAAACGCCCGGCGACGATCACGGCCAACGCCAGCAACGTCTGCGGGAGCGTGACGCCCGCGCGCAGAAGGAACACAAGGAAGAAGACCCCGCCCGCGCCTTGTGCGAGCGAATGAATGCCGTAGTGCAGATTGATGCGATTGACGGCGCTGTTGCGCAGGAAAGCCATGAGATGCCACTGGAAAAGAGCGAAGAAAGAACGCGCGCGACATCGCTCACAGGCTCGCTTCACGCGCAGCCGGCGGCGATCAGTGGGTCAGCGCTTTCTTTCTCCGCACACGAGCGGCACCTCGATTTGACCGGCGCACTATGACGCCGGATCGGGGCGTTTTGCAAATCGCCCGTCCGGACTACTTGTCGAGATGTTTCTTCACCGCGTCGGCCATCCGCCAGGCGGTCTTGTAGGTCACGGCCAATTGCCGTTGCACCTCGCGCGCCGTCATCCGCTTGTGGCGGGCGCAATAGAGGAACATCACGTAGAACCAGTCCTGCAGCGGCGTGCGCGACCGCGCGAACGGTGTCCCCGCCTTCGGGTGGATGTGATAGGCGCACCACTGGCAAACATAAGCCTGTTGATGCCTGAGCCGGTGAAACCGCCCCACGCGCCCGCACTTAGGACACGCTCCCGGATTGCCGAACCGGATTGCGAGCAGGTGGTCGAGGCAGGAATCCTCCGTCGGAAACCGCTGCGCGAACACGCGGTAAAGAACGGTTTCGGGGTCCGAAACGCTCAAGTGAACATCCACCGGTCGACGACGATCATTCCTCTTCGCCCTCATAGAAGTCGACGGTGGGGTCGCGACGCACAACGCGGTTGAGGCCCGTCTCGGCCGCACCCGCTTCACCCCGGGCATAAACGCGCATCTTGCCCGAGCTCGGATACTCGACGATATCGACGGCATCCATCGTGGACACGGCTAGGAAAACGAGCCGCCCGTCGCTGGTGTTGACGATTTGATGCGCGCGCGCCGTCCCACCGGTCGGAGCCGTCAAGAGATCGCCCTGCCGGATCGTATAGGTCTTGTCGCCATAGCGATAGGAACCCGTTCCCTCGACGATGTAGAACAGCTCCTCGATGGCGTGATGCGCATGGAACGGAAACGCGCACTTGCCGGGCTCCAGAATGGTTAGCATCGCCCCCAACTTCTCCGTGCCCAGCAAAGGACCCAATCGCGCGAGCTTGGCTTGAAACTTGGCCTTGGGACTCGTCAGCTCTTGAAGCGGCGCCTCGGCGACGTTGATGATGGGTTTGGGCGCACGGGCCTCGCTCATCGCCTCGTCCTCATCTGATTGACGCTCCGATACTCGTGCGCCGATCGATCCCACGCAAGCCGTCCCTACGCCAACGACGTGCGGTCTAAGCGGCTAGCGATTTGAGAAACGACGTCACCGCCTCGTTGAACGCCGCGGGTTGGTCGATGTTCGCCGCATGCCCCGCGTCCGGGATGACGACCTTGCAGGCGCCCGGAATCTTCGCCGACATATAGTCGGCAGCGGCGAGGAACGGTTTGTCGTTCGCGCCCACCACGACAAGCGCCGGCACACGAATGTCGGGCAGCGCGTTGATCACGCGCGCGTCCCGCTGCGTCAGCATTCCGCGCGCGGCCTTGACCAAACCTTCGGCCGACCGGTGCTCGGCGCTCGCCATTTCCGGACTTCTCGCCTTCAGGCGCTGAAGACCGCGCGTCTCGAAGTCGGCGGCGGTTTCGAGCGCATATTTGTTCCAACCCTCACGCGCCTCGTCTTTCTTGAAGCCGGGGCCCGTATCGATGATGAGGAGCGCGCGCACCCGTTCGGGATATTTCACGTTGAAGGCAAGCGACATGTATCCGCCGAGCGATAGCCCGCCGATGATTGCCTGCTTCGCGCCCACGGCATCAAGGATGGCGACCATATCGTCGACGGTCGCGTCTTGCGTGTACGCGCTTTCGTCCGCGGGATAGGCGCTCTTCCCGTGCCCGCGCATGTCCCACAGCACAAGTTGATGCGCACGCGACAGCGCTTCGATCTGGCCGCGCCACATCTGCGATGTCGCCGAATAGCCGTGGCTCAAGAGAATTGTCGGGCCCGACCCATGGACTTCGTAGTAGATGTCCACGCCCGAGCGGTTGAGTGTCGCCATGACCGGCCTCAGTATCAAAAGAGGCCCGATCGTCAGTCGAAATCGGCTGCGCCGCAAGCCTTCAAACCGCACGATCGAAATATGACCGACAAGAACAAACAGGCCGCGCAACTCAAATCCGTCGTGAAGAAGGCCGATAAGGAGCTTCTTGGCGTCGTTCGTGAGCACGAGCATCCCGCAACGTCCGTCTTTCACGTCGGCGCTTTCGACATCAGTCCTCGCCATCTGGCCTTTTGGGTCGTGTTCGAAACGGATGCCGAGCGGGATCGGTTCCTGGCGGACAAGGCGGCACCCGACGCGATGCGAAGCACGCTCGCAGAACTGGGCTATCCAAAGGCTATGTCGGGCACGCGCTCGTCACGGCCGAGTTCAACGAAACCGTGAAACGGGAT
>QKCS01000082.1 GCA_003246795.1 Alphaproteobacteria bacterium | reverse complement strand
CGCCGAGAAGCTCGGCGATGCGCCGGCGCGTACCCCCGGTCGTCCCCTTCGGCAAATCGCGCACGGGAAAGAAGGCGGCTTCGGCGATCTCGAGCGCGCGTTTCCGGCCCTCGATCCGCCGCCAATTACCCGCCTCGAACAGCACGATGTGATCGGACTTCTTCTGCACGGTACTCAGATAGACGCCGACGAGGCGCGGCGGCGACGTCGCTTCGATCAACGCCTCTTCGCGCAGTTCGCGCACCGCCGCGTCGGCCGCCGTCTCGCGCCGGTCGATCGCTCCGCCCGGAAAATGCCACCCCGGCGCATACGTATGCCGCACCAAGAGCACGCGATCCGCGCCGTCGCGCACGATAATCCGTACACCAATTGTTAAGGGCCAGCGCCCCGCGCGCGTCCATTTCGCGACCTTCTGATAGGCGAAGATCGTCGAACCGACGATGCGTCCAAGTCGTGTGGTCATGGCAACCGAGCTTTAAGCGCAAGTCGCGCCGCCCGGTAAAGCGTTCCCTAACCCCTGTCCCGTTAATCTTGGTCCAAGTCTGCCTTATGCGGGGATTCCGATGTCCGTCCAAGAGAAGCGTGCAGAAGCCCAAGGCATGTTCGCCTTTGCGCGGCGAGTGCTGGGCAAAGAGGAAGTCGTCGACGCGCCCGTCGATCCGGTCGACATTCGTTCGGGTATCGACCGCGCGCTGCGTCAGACGCGCCGCGGCGCCTACACCTCGCCGACCTTGGCCGAAACCGCCGCGCGCGCCGTCGCGACCGTCGAAGGCACGCTGGTCGCAATCGACTCGATTCACACGTATTTGACCGAAGCCTTGGAGCTCACGGCCGCGGCCCTGGCCCATCCGGACACGACGAAGCGCGCCATGATCGCCGACCGTTACGAAGAACTGCGCTCGCGTGTCGACACCGTCGCGGGCGGCGCAACATTCGAGGGCGTGAACCTCATCGACGGCGGCCGCGCCTCGATCGAAATCACGCTGCCCGACGGCGGTCATCCGCGTCAGGCGATCGGCCACATCACGCTGCTGGCCGGCGAACGCGGCTTGGCGTTGAAGGCGCCGTCGGAGCAGTTCTCGACGAACGATGAGGTCGAAGCCGTCCGTGCGTCGCTCTTCGCGGCCCGCCAGCGCTTGGATCGGGCAGCCGAAACCTTCTTGAACCAGGCAAGCTTGCTGGCGCCGACCCTGGGCCAATCTCCGGATTCGGGCGAAGCCTAAGGCGACCCGCGGTCGTCAGAGCCAGCGCCGCACGCGCGCACAATAGGCGCGATACGCCTCGCCGTGCATCTCGCGGAGAAACGCCTCCTCGCCGCGGATCTGGACCTCTATCGCGACATAGGCTGTGGTCAACAGCGTGATCGTCACGGCGCTCGGCGACCAGAGCGTCATCCCGCAGACGAACGCCAGCATGCCGACATAGATCGGATTGCGTGACACGGCGAACGGCCCGTCCGTTCGCAAAGGTGGCGCCACATCGGGAATCCCGACGCGCCATGACCGGCCCATGCTGATCTGCGCATACGTCGTCCACGCCATGCCAACGGTCATGAGGGCGATGCCCGTCCATCGGGCCGCCTCGCCCTCAATCCACGTTACGACACCGAAATTCGTTTCGGCGGCGGGCCACCAAGCCAGGACGGCGAAGTATGCAAGAAGACCGAAAACCACGGCGTAGAGAACGTGCGCGACAAATCGGCGAAGCGGGTCGGTGTGATCGATCACGTAGGGATTGACGCCTTCCGCCATGCGCATCCACACGCCGCGCGCGGCGGTGAGCGCCAGAAACATCAAACCCAACAGAAGCGGCGTCAGCGATGCGGTCATGATCCATGCCCGTGATGCGCGTGGGCGGCCGAGACGGGCTCATGCGCTCTGAGTTCGACGAGCGCTTTCCTGATCGTCTCGAACGCCGCGCTGAGCGCAAGCGAAGCCATCACCGCCGCAACGGCGATGTCCGGCCAAAGCGATCCCGTTCCGAAAACCCCAAGCGCCGCCAACATGACCGCGACGTTGCCGAGCGCATCGTTGCGCGAACACAGCCACACCGAACGCATATTCGCGTCGCCGTCGCGATAGCGGAACAGAAGGACCGCGACGCCGACATTGGCGAGCAGCGCCACGAAACCCACGACGCCCATGGTCGCGGCCTCGGGCACCGCGCCGCCGAGCACATTCATGGCGGCAGCCGCGATCACCCAAATGCCGAACGCGCCCATGGTGAGCCCCTTCACGAGCGCCGCCCGCGCCCGCCAGGCGAGCGCCATGCCGAGCACCGTCAAACTGATCCCGTAGTTCGCCGCGTCGCCGAAGAAGTCGAGCGCGTCGGCCTGCAGCGATACGGACCCGGCGCTCAAGCCTGCGATCGCCTCGACGAAGAACATCGCACCGTTGACGATGAGCGCCACCCACAACACGCGCCGGTAGCCCGGCGGCGCATGCGGTGACGGCGGCGGGGCGCAGCAAGACGCGGCCAAGCGGACCTCCTTCTCGTCGCGAGCCACTTGCCCGCGACGGTGAACAGGCTACATCCTATAGTCGCTGTAGCTTCAAGAGGGAAAAAATGGCGGAAGACCTGACCATCGGCAGCCTGGCCAAGCGCGCGGCGACCAAGGTCCAGACGATCCGGTTCTACGAACACGAAGGCCTGATGCCGGAGCCGGCGCGCACGGAGGGCGGCCAACGCCGCTATTCGAAGGCCCACGCCGACCGCCTGGCCTTCATCCGCCATGCACGCGAGCTGGGCTTTCCGCTCGACGCCATCCGCGAACTGCTGCGGCTGGTCGACAAGCCGGACCAATCCTGCGAGCGCGTGGACCGCGTCGCGCGCGACGTCCTCGCCGACGTGGAGGCGAAGATCACGCGTCTCGAAAGCCTGCGCGGCGAGTTGCGACGCATGGTGCGCCAATGCCGCCACGGGCGCGTCGCCGATTGCCGCGTCGTCAAGGTCCTGGCGGACCACTCGCACAGCAACTGCCTGTCGAGCGATCACGCTCATTGATCGCCG
>QKCS01000343.1 GCA_003246795.1 Alphaproteobacteria bacterium | reverse complement strand
GTCGTACTCGACTACTATATGGGCGTGGACGGATGGGAGGCCGTGCTGGCCGCCCACGACGTGCGTGCGGACGTCGAGCCTCTTCAAGACGTGTTCGAGTGACGCCATGCGCAGATTCCAGCTCAGAGCGCTCTTGGATTTCAGCCCGCCGTCGATCGTCTTCGACTGTCGCGCCGGCGATCTGAGGACGGGTACCGACGGATCCGACGACAAGGAGCTGGCGCCGTTCTTCGACCATTCGTTGCTGAAGAACGTCATTCTGTTCAAGACGGTTCAATGCGGGACCAAGCAGGGGGCGTCGAACCAACAGCGCCTGTCGGCCAACCAGATGCGTTTCTTCTTTCCGTATGATCCGAAGACGCCCGGCAATGGCGGTGCGTCGCTGGTCTGCGGTCCCGACTTTTCGATCCGGACCTTGGAATCGTTTAGCTGTTCCAAGCTTGATCCCGAACGCATCGAGGCGGATCTGTGCAAGATCGCCATCTTGGCGGCGCTGCCCAGCTTCTCGCCCTTCTTGATGCGTGACGGCTTCGAGCGCGCGGGGATCGAGGTCGATCCACGGTTCTTCCTGCTCAGTCAATCGGACATGACCTCGACGCGCGACTCGTTGAAGGCGAAGCTGAAACCGCTGGCGACCTTGGCGTTGGCCAGCGCGTCCGGCGAAGTCGCGGACGCTCAACTCGACTTGCTCGCCAAGAAGCTCTGGGATCTCGACGATCCGACCTTTCTCAATCAATTCGGCAGCGCACTGAAGTTGCGCGAGGGCGAGGCGGCGCCGACGATCCGCGCCTGGATCGGCGTATCCTACTTCCAGCACGAATTCCATGAGCGCCAGGCGAAGTTGCGCGGCGTCGCGCAATGGGTGAAGGAGGGCGCCGTCGGCAAGGAAGATCAGCTGCGCGATGTCGAACTCGATCGCAAGCTGGTGCGCGACTCCTTGCGCGGCGCGTGGACGGACGCGGCGGCGGTGTTCAAGGTTGCGACGACGGCCTACGACGCGCTGATCAACAAGTCGGATTCGCAGTCGTTCATCGCTTATCTCCAGCGCGCGCAGCCCGATTTCCAGGCGCTGGGCGGCCGGCTTTCCATCATCGACCAAAGCATCTGCAACTACGACGCGGCGTCGCTCTACGGCTTGGCAAGCCGCCAGGGCCTCGAGCTGCTGCAAGACCTGGCGGCCAGCATGCGCGACGGAATCGAAGATAAATCCCTCGCTGCGGCGTGAGCCCGCTGGCTCGGTCCGGCCGAAGTGTACTAAGACTCCCGCCGATGCTGCTCTCCCTCGCGAAATCGGCCCTGCGCACTATCCCGGCGCGCAATTTCCGCTCGCTCGCGGGGCTGACCGTCTTCTACATGCATGGGTTGGTGCGAAAGCACGCCGACGAACGCGTACAACGCCTCCATCTGACCGTCGACGAGTTCCGCGCGACGATGACGGCGCTCCGCGAATGGGTCCGCTTCGTCTCGATTGAAGAGGGTCTGACTCTGCTTGCCACCGGCGCGGCGCGTGCGCCGCTGGCCGTGCTGACCTCGGACGACGGCTACATCGACAATCACGACGTCCTCATGCCGTTGACGCGTGAGATGGGTATCCCGCTGGCCGTCTTCGTGAGCACGCATCACATCGACACGGGCGCGCGCTTTCCGACCTATCTGACGCGCTGCTTCGCCTATCACGCGCCCGCAGGCGCCTATCCGCTGCCGGGATTGGACGAACCGCTCGTCATTGCCGAGGACGACGGCGCGCGCACCGCAGCTTCGAACGCGCTTGGCGCCGCCGTCTACCGTTTACCGCAAGAGGGCGTGCGCGACCTTTGCGCCGCGTTGGTTGAGGCGATCGGGGCCGACCGCCAAGCGGAGCTCGACGCGGCGTATGTATCCGACCAGCCGATGACGTGGACGCAGGTCAAGGCGATGAGCGACGCGGGCGTCGAGATCGGCGCGCATGCGCACGAGCACGCCATCCTTCATCGCAAGCAGGCGCGCGCCGAAATCGAGCATCAGGTGCTGACCTCGAAAACGATGATTGAAGAACGTGTCGGCAGATGCCGCTATTTCGCCTTTCCGGTCGGCAACATCGCGCATATCGGGCCCGACGCGGTCGATGTCGTCGGCAAGGCGGGGTTCGACGCTGCGTTTTCGACGATCAACGGCACGCTGGCCGCGTCCGAGGACCGGTTCCTCTATCCGCGCGTGATGCTCCATCGCGACAGCCGCGTGGACGAATTCAATTTCCCTTTCACCGCGCTTCGCCACGACCGCGCGCTGCCTGCGCGCCAAGCCCAAGTCAAAGCGCGCTGACGCGCTCGTGTGCGTCAAAGAAACGGCCCCCGGGGCGTACAATGCCGAGGGGGCCGTAAGGGGATAGAACTGCCATCGATTCCGCGCGGTCCGGGGGGAATGTGTGAACCGCGATGAACGCCGACAGCAGGCGTCCTGATACTCCGAAAACGGAACGCGGCGTACAAGAACTATTCGCGTCTCGCATCGAAAAAGATCAGTAGGCGGACTAACGAGCGCGCGCATCGCTCGCGCTGCTCCACTTGAGCGGGCAGGTCGAGGCGGCGATTTCTACCGCAGCGTCAGACGCTGTTGTGCCTCCCGCTTGAGGTGTAGGCTGCGTGCGCGAGGGGAAGGCATGCGGATCGGTTTGGCACTCGCGGCATTGGCAGCCGCGCTTGGCGTCGCGGCGGCACAAGACGTCCCGCAAGATATTGACGCGACGATCCGCGGCGCAATGGAACGAACGGCGGTTGAAGGTCTTGCGATCGCAGTCATACGCGATGGCGCGGTCGTGTGGACCGGTGCCTATGGTATGACGGACGTCGAGATCGGATCACCGGTGACGTCACAAACGACGTTCCAAGCCGCGTCCTTGGGCAAAGTCAGTGCCGCCTACGCCGTGATGATCGTCGCCGAACGCGGCGTCCTGTCGCTCGATGCCCCGCTCAAGGACGAGCGACTGCGCATAGCAAAGGGATGCGCCGTGCCGACGGTGGCCCAGGCGCTGTCCCACACGA
>QKCS01000346.1 GCA_003246795.1 Alphaproteobacteria bacterium | reverse complement strand
AGAACTACGGGCCGCCGGACTGGACGCAGAGCGCTGTTCCCTCGCTGAAGCTGGCATCCGCCTCGCGCGCGCAGATGCGCAAATCACAAAGCTGCCGTCCTACGTGGACGGACGCATAGAGATTCAGGACGAAGCTTCACAGATCGCTGTTGCCGAGGCGCAGCCGGCCGCAGGCGAGGTTGTCGTCGATCTCGCCGCGGGCGCCGGTGGAAAGACGCTCGCCCTCGCGGCGATGATGGGCAATCGCGGCCGCATCCTCGCCTGTGACCTCGAACCGGCGCGCCTGCGGCGCATGGAGCCGCGCGTCGCCCGCGCTGGTGCGACGATCGTTGAAATCGTCGGCGATCCGTACGGAGGCGCGATTTCGACGGCCATGGGCGAGGGCGCCGACCTCGTTTTTGTCGACGCACCGTGCTCGGGCACGGGAACTTGGCGCCGCAATCCAGAGACGAAGTGGACGCTCGACCGCGAACGTCTGGCAGCCTACCGCCAGTCGCAAACGCGACTACTGAATCGCGCGGCGGAGCTGGCCAAACCGACGGGCCGTATCGCCTATGCGGTTTGCTCGATTCTGCCTGCGGAAGGCCCGGAGCAGATCGGAGCTTACGTCGCCCGAAAACCATCCTGGCGGCCCCAGATCGAAAGACGGCTGACCCCGGCGCGCGACGCCACCGACGGTTTCTATGTCGCCGTCCTCACACAAGCGCGATGAATGCCTGTTTTTCCGCGGCCGGAGGCGTATATAACGCGCACTATGACTCGTCGTCAGCGCCGCGTCGCGTTTCTCGTAGGGGCCCTGGGTGTCGCCACCGTCGCGACACTGCTGCTGGTGTTGGCCCTCGGCGACCAAGTCCTCTACTTCTACTCCCCTAGCGAGGCGAAGGCGCGCAACGTGCCCGTCGGACGCACGGTCAATCTCGGCGGCCTGGTGTCCGCCGGCAGCATAGAGCGGCCGGGCGGGATCGAGGTTCGGTTCAAAGTGACGGACGGCGATGCGGAGGTGCCTGTGACGTATTCACGGGATTTGCCGGATCTGTTCCGCGAAGGCCAGGGCGTTGTCGTTACCGGGGCCTTTCGTGAGGATGGCGTGTTCGCCGCTTCGAACGTGCTCGCCAAGCACGACGAAAAATACATGCCGCCGGAGGTCGCCCGCGCCCTCAAAGACAAGGGCGTTTGGAACGAAGGTGCGCCCCCCAAGTAGCTTGCAAAACTGCGGAAATTTGGGCGCGCAATCGTGACCCGGAGTTAATGTTCGGGACAGATTTAAGACATGATTTGAGACCTATATACTATCCTCAACCTGAAGGCGTCCTGGATGGGAGGGACGCCCAGTGATCCCAAGGAGTGTCAGTTCGATGTCAGCGGATTCCTCGTCGCCAGAAGCCGTCTCAACACCGAAGAAGCCGCGCGCCGGGATGCTCGCAGCAAGCGCGACGGCGCTTGTCATAGCGGTCGCGTCGGGTGTTGCGGTTGGTTTCGTGTGGGGCGGGGGCGGCCCAGCCGCAGTGGCCGAATCGACGGAGGCGTCTGCGCCAGTCTCCGCATCGACTGCGACGACGCTCGCCGCTGCGCCGACGCCTGTGATGCTTGCCGCGAGCGCCGGGCAGTTGCCCTCGATCGCCGACATCGTCGAACGCGTCTCGCCGGCCGTTGTCAGCCTTCGCGCGAAAGTGACCGCCGACGAGACCGACGTTTCGGACGAGGATCTCGAAAACCTGCCGCCGAGCCTGCGCGACTTCTTGGAGCGCTTCCGCCGCGGCGGTCCGAACCAGCGCCAGCAGCGTCCGCGCGGCGAGGTTCAGGGCTCCGGGTTTGTGATCGATCCCTCGGGCTATGTGGTCACGAACAATCACGTTGTTGCCAACGCGACTGACATCGAGGTCGCATTCGCCGACGGCAAGAAATACGACGCGAAACTGATCGGGCGCGACGAACTCACTGACGTCGCGCTCATCAAGATCAAAGCTGCCAAGCCGCTGCCGGCCGTCACCTTCGCGGACGACGCCAAAGTGCGCGTCGGCGACTGGGTTCTGGCCGTCGGCAATCCGTTCGGCCTCGGCGGCACGG
Organism: Alphaproteobacteria bacterium; assembly: GCA_003246795.1. Taxonomy (GTDB): domain Bacteria; phylum Pseudomonadota; class Alphaproteobacteria; order Micropepsales; family Micropepsaceae; genus SZUA-430. The sequence goes on along the minus strand of QKCS01000346.1, from coordinate 954 downwards.
TGACGGCGGGCATCGTGTCCGCCCGTGGACGCGACGAGGTCGGCGGCACGCAGTTCACCGACTACCTGCAGATCGACGCCTCGATCAACCGCGGCAACTCCGGCGGCCCGACCTTCGATATGACCGGCCGCGTCATCGGTATGAACACGGCGATCTTCTCGCCCTCCGGCGGCAGCGTCGGCATCGGATTTGCGATTCCGTCCTCGACCGTGCGGCGCGTCGTCGACGAGTTGAAGCGCTCGGGTTCGGTGACGCGCGGCTGGCTCGGCGTGCAGATCCAAAGTCTGGACGACGACGGTGCCGATGCGCTCGGACTGTCCGAAGCGCAAGGGGCCATCGTGGCGGAGGTCATCAAAGGCAGCCCGGCGCAGAAGGCGGGGATCAAGCAAGGCGACGTCGTCATCAAACTTGACGGTGTGCGGATCAAGGACAACCGTGACTTGTCGCGCAAAGTGGCTGCGCTGCGGGTCGGGCAGACATCGGTCTTTTCCGTGTGGCGCGAAAACAAAGAAATCAAGCTCTCCGTGACGATCGCCAAGCGTCCCGGCGAGGAGCGCCTGTCGCGCAATGATGGTCCGCGCGGCAACGACGGCGACAAGGACAGCAGTTCCGGCGAAGCAAAGGTGTCGGCGCTGGGCTTGAACCTGGCGACGATCACCCAGGCGATGCGTGCGCGCTACGACCTTGAGAGCAACGCCAAGGGCGTGCTGATCACCGACGTTGATCCGGACAGCGATGCGGCGGAACGTGGCCTGCGCGCCGGCGATCGCATTGTCGCCGTCGCCGGCGACGAAGTTCGCTCGATCTCCGATATCAAGTCGGCCGTCAGCGAAGCGAAGTCTCAGAAGCGCTCGTCCGTCCTGCTCTTCGTTGAAACGCAGCGCGGGAACAAGGTCTATATCCCGGTCAAGCTCGGCAAGAGTTGAGGCCGCAAGACGTGCGTGGGGACGGGAC
>QKCS01000224.1 GCA_003246795.1 Alphaproteobacteria bacterium | reverse complement strand
CGCGCAACCCGACGCGCAACGACCGCCGCTTGGGCTCGTTCAAGATCAACCTCGCGACCGGCCGCTGGGCCGACTTCGCGACCGGCGCCAAGGGCGGCGACGCGATCGCGCTCCTCGCCTATCTCGACGGCAGCGACCAAGCCCGCGCCACCCGCGTCCAAGGCTTCGCCCGCGAATACGGGGACACCGAGGCGTTCCACTATATCGGCCAAAGCGTCAACTTCACCGCCGACGCCGAAGCCGTCGCCGACGTCGCCCAAGCCGCGAAGGCCCTGGGCGCGAAGCTAATCGTCGTCGACACGCTCGCCCGCGCGATCGCCGAGGGCGACGAGATCACGCCGGGCGACATGGGCCGCCTGATCGCGACCCTCGACGCGTTGCGCGCGGCGACCGGCGCCCACGTGATGGTCGTCCACCACACCGGCAAGGACGAAAGCCGCGGCATGCGCGGCCACTCGTCTCTGAACGGCGCCGCCGACGTGACCCTGCACGTGACCGCGTCGGGCGCGGCTCGCCAGGCCGAAGTGAAGAAGAACAAAGACGGCCTCGCCGGCACGACCTTGGCCTTCGCCCTCAAACCCACGACCCTAGGCCGCGACGACGACGGCGACGACATCGTGACGATGGTGGTGGAAGAGGTGCAAGGCGCGGCCCCGAAAGCGCCCGCCAAACGCGAAAGACTCGCCGCGGAACAGCGGATGATCTTCGAAGAGATCCAATCCTTCTTCGCCGACATAGAACCCGACTTCGTCACCCCGGCGCCCGGAATGCGCCGCCGCGCGCGTCGAACCATCCGCCGATGCCGCCGCCGGGGCCGCTGGATTGGCGGTGAACGCTGGGTGACCCGACGCGTCGCTGAGCCCGATTGGCGAAGTGCCGCCGCGCCTCAGTCCGGCGACGTGCGGTGGTCGTGCGTGAAGTAGATGAACATGAACATCAGCGCGGCGAGGATCAGCACGTTGCCGCCGACAATCGCGGCGACGCGGCTGTCCATGACGACCGCGATCACGATGCCGGGCGCGAAGATCAGAACGCCGATCACGTGCAGTATGCACTGGATCCAGGTCAGCCGCGACTCCGCGAGTTTCGGATAGGCCCGGTGCGTCAAGCCGTAGATCGCCGAGGTCACGAACCCGACGAGGTTCCAGTGCGCGTGCGCGGCCGCGTATTGGAAATCCTGATTGATCCCCATCCACATGCCGAAGGCCATGCCGATGACGAGGAAGATCAAGCCCAAACCGATAAAGACGACGTGAACCCGCATGTGCATCCTCTCCGTTGCTAGACGACCGATCGACCCGGGGAGGCGTCCGAGACTCGGCGGCCGGAGCATACGCTGGAGTCGCGCCCCCTTAGAAGCCGAGCGCGACGACCAGCGCCCAAAGGGCCATGACGATCAGGATCAGCGATCCCACGGTCCACAGCGTGGCGCGCATGTCGTGCGTCTGCGCGGTGAGGTAGGCGGCGAAGTGCAAGAGCCGCGACACGACGTAGCCGTAGAGCAGCGCTTGCGCGAGCCAAAGCGGCGGCTGCGCCAGCACGAAGAGAAAGCCCGCCGCGAGAAAGAACGGCAGGTTCTCGAGATCGTTCATGTGGATGCGGCGAATGCGCTCCACGCTTTCGTTGGGTTCGAGCTGCTTGGGGTTCGGCGTCGGGTTGAGCGGCGTCTTCCTGAGATCCTCCGGCGACCGGAAGCCGGCGTTCGCCTGCAGCATGCGCACCACGGTGAGCCACGACATGCCGACCGCCTTCAAGATCATCAGCGCGGCGGCGATCGCGTATGTGGCGAAAAGGGGATCCTGCAGGCTGAGCGTCATGGGCGTGTCTCGCAAGTTGGGGGGTACGAGCGGACTCGCACCTTACCACGCGCTCGCCGATAAGGCGTCGCGGCGAACCGGCGAGCGTCCAAACAAAAAGAACGGCCCGCGACGGAGCCGTTGAAGGGAGTGTTGCCCGCGCGACGGAGGGGCCGTTCGCGCGCATCGCCCGGGGGGACGACGGCGACGTTTTCCTCCCATTCGCGCCCGAAGGCGACCACTTCGCGCGGTAACCCTTAATCCCGGCCGCCCGCCTGTGCCGCAAACGGCAGTTCCGCCTCGGCAGCGCTCGCGGCCGCAGCAATCGCGGCGCTATTCTTTAACCTGCTTCCGCTGTTCCTCGGCGAGCCACTGCGAAGCGCTCTCCATGTCGAGGAAGTGGCGCACCCGGCCGTGAAGGGCTGCATGGGTATATTGCCCGAACAACTGCGCGACGGCGCCGTGCACGTCGTCTTTGACCACGACGGCGCGCGGCGCGCTCGCATGATAGACGGAGGTCTCGGCCGCCTGCCGGAGCATCGTAGGCTCCAAATCCGACGGGTCGGCCGCGCGGCAATCCGCCAATTCCGCAAACGTCGGATCGAAATCGGGGTCCGCTCTCAGCTTCGCACTGTGTGCGAGAAGCTCGGCGACTGTCAGACGTCCCTTGAAACTCACCTCAACGATGCGCCGCCCGCGATCAATTCGATAGTCGATCATCTGGCATCAAATCGTTTTCTTGACGCAGTCTCCGGACAGACGACGCGGAGAGTCAACGAATTGTTTGGTTCCAGCGCCATGAATGGCCAGGTCGCCACGCCGCGACCGTCGTTTCGCACGTCTCGTTTCTGCGATATCCCTATGATGTCGTAGCGACAGGTTTGGAGGATTGCAGATGACCGACAAGTCGTTGACGTCTGAACTCCGCAACACGTGGGAGTCGGCGGCGCCTGGTTGGGCGAAGTGGGAGCAAGCGTTCACCGCGACGTTCTCAAAAGCAACCGATGCGCTCATCGATATGGCCGGCATTCGGCCCGGCATGCGCGTTCTCGATCTCGCATGCGGCGCCGGGAGCCAGACCATCCAGGCGGCGAGCCGCGTGGGCCCGAACGGCAAGGTGGTGGCCAGCGACATCTCGGGCACCATGCTGGAGCATGTCCGGCGAAACGCCGCGCGCGAAGGTCTCCGGAATGTCGAGACGCTGGAATGCGCGGCCGACGAATTGGATGAA
>QKCS01000366.1 GCA_003246795.1 Alphaproteobacteria bacterium | reverse complement strand
GAATAAACTCAGCGAGGCGTTTCTCGACACGCTGCGAAAGGACTTTGAGGAAACAGAGCCCGCTCCAGAGAGAACACGGTCACTCACCGCCACCGTCGAACTGATCGGCGTGTTCTTTGGTCGAGCGGGAGCCGCTCGCCGTCGTGTCCCGCGCATCGTCCTTCTCCCGGTGGAGCGTAGCTGAAAGTGCCATCGCCGCAGACGGCTTGCGGCTCTCCCCAATCGAACGGCAGTGTGCCGCTCGCGCAGCCATTGAGTCCGAAGGCAAGTCCCAGGCAAAGTAACACACGCATGCACGGAACGAGAGCGCCCGGTCCCGCGCCGCACAAGCGATCTCACGTTGCACCGCCGCTTGCTGCACCTCGTCGAGGTGAAACCGCGTCGGGGCATGCTCTCGCTCTTGCCACGATGAAACGAGACTACGAACGCCTACACGAGTGGCGTCGTTACCCAAGCCGGACGACGCTCGTTTTGGCCTTCCGGTGCCGCAACCGCTGATTAGGGCCGAGGCGCTCCATTATCTGGGCCGCGAGGAGGAAAGCGCCAACGCCATCTGACGTTTGATCGGCGTACAGTCCCACCCAATCGGAGTGACAGCTCTCAAAGATCATGCAGGTTGCGGCAAACATCAGCTACGCCGGTCGGCAACATCCATCAGGCACTCCCTTTCAAACCGTACGGTCTGATCTTGCCGAGAACGTGAGGCACATTGCAGTCAAGGAGGGCGACGGCGCCGGCTACGACGTGTTGTCATTCTTCGAGGACGGTCAATCATTGGGGTGAAGACGACGACTGGTCCGAAAACCACAGATTTTTTCATGACCGCAAGCGAAGTCGCATTCTCACGCGCCAACGCCGATTGACCGTCGCTTCCGAATGTGTAGAACAAAAAAGGAACAATGACAAGAGGCGCGCACGATGGCCCGGCGGATTTCAAGCGGTCCGCGACTGGCGAACGAGCTGAAAGGACGAACGCTACGCGAGGCGGTCAATCTCGGAATCTCCATCACGTTCTGCTGCGACGATTGCGATCGAAAAGCGTTCTGGCCGTGGCCCTACATGAAGCGCGAACGGAAGTTCGGCCCTTGGATGAGCAAGGAGATTCACGAGCTGGCAAACAAGCTCAGATGCGCAGCGTGCCAATCACGTAACTTCTACCTGCGGCCGTTCCGGTACGAGGACCAGAAGCCGCCACCTGGCGCGGCTCCGCGCTGAGTGACGGCTTCTGATCTGAACTTGGACAATCGCGGCTTGCGGGTCTAGCGGCTGGAATTCGCCGTTGATGGTCGCTCGTAAGCCTGCAACGCGCGAACGATTCTGCACCTGGCGTGTGAAGAAAGGAAGACAGACGCTGACAGGGATTTCTATAGCAGCCGAACACCTATGCCGACCAACATCCACGTATGGTCGAGCGTTCAAAGGAACTCCTTTTCGCTCGCCTGCCGCCCGTCGACGACGGTGATGCGGCGGTGATCAGGAAGGTCGTGCGGTCGGCGCGGTTCATGTCGCGCAACAGGGCGAGCACTTGGTCGGCCGTCTGCCGGTCGAGATTGCCGGTCGGCTCGTCGGCAAGGACAAGCGCCGGGCGCATCATCAGCGCCCGCGCGATCGCCACGCGTTGTTTCTGCCCACCCGAAAGCTTCGGAGTGCGGAAGTGAAGACGGTCCGCAAGCCCCACGCGTTCAAGCAGCGCCCGCGCTCGCTCGCGCGTCTCGCGCCCCTCGCGCCCCGCGCCGGCCGCCGCCGGAAACGCCACGTTCTCGAGCGCGCTGAAATCGGGCAGAAGATGGTGGAACTGAAACACGAAGCCGATGTGGCGGTTGCGGAACTCCGAAAGCCGCCGTTCCTCCATGTGGACCAGGCTCGTGCCCAGCATCTCGAGCGTCCCGCTCGTCGGCGCAAGAAGCGTCCCCAGGATCGAAAGCAGCGTGCTCTTGCCGCTGCCGCTCGGCCCCAGCAACGCGACGAACTCACCCTTGACCAGCTCGAAGCTCATGCCCTTCAGCACGCGCGTGCGCAATTCGCCTTCGCCGAAATCCTTGGTCAGGTCGGCGACGCGGTAGAGCGGATCGCTCATTGGTTCAACACCTCGACCGGGTCGACGCGAGCGGCCGCGCGCGCGGGCAGGATCGCGGCGATCACGCCGCCCAAGGTCGTTAGCACGATAACGGCCAGGTAGCCGCCCTGCGCCGGATCGATGGGCAGCGCCGTGCCATCGGCGCGCACCGCGAAACGCGAAAGCCAAAGGCAAAAGCCGTAGCCCAGCGCCGCCCCGCTCGTCGCGCCCAGTAAGCCGACGAACAAACCCTGCAAGATGAAGACGAGGACGACGAACGCGCGCGACACGCCCATCGAACGCATGATCGCGACCTCGGCGCGCCGGCGATAGGTGGTGAGCAACAGCGCGCTCGCCACGCCGATGACGATCGTGATCAGGCTGAACAATTGGATTAGGCTGCCGGTTTGCGCCTGGCTGGCCAGCGCCAGGAACAATTGTTCGTTGCGTTCGACCCAACTCGTGGCTTTGAGGCCCGTCGCGCGGCCGAGGCGGGCGGCGACCGCCGGCGCCGCCACGACGTCGGCGAGCTTCAGTTCCAAATGCGAGATGCCCTGCGGCAGATCGAGCAACGTGCGCGCGAGCTGAATATTGACGAACGCCACCCGCTCGTCCAGCGAACCAAGCCCCGTGCGATAGATCGCGCGCACCGTCAGGATGCGCTCGCGCCCGCGGTCGGTGCGTGCCACCACGGGCTGTCCGACCCACACGCCCAAATTGGCGGCAAGCTTCGCCCCGATCAGGATCCCGTCGACGTCGAGCCGCGCGGTCCCCGACACGATCTTCGGCGTAACCGGCGAGATCGCGTCAAGCCTGTCCGGCCGCAAGCCGTTCAGAAGGACCGGCGCAATTACCTTCCCTTTGACCAGGAACGCGTTGCCGTTGATCTGCGGCGAGACGACGGCGACGCCGGGCGTCGTTTCGGCGATGTCGAGCATGGTCTGCCATGCGAAGATCTGCTCGCGCCGGCTGGTGGCGGCGATCGATGCGACCAGCGGCGTGGGACCGCCTTCGCCCGGCAAAAGCCGCGCCACGCGATCCGGCGGCTCCAGCGTCACATGGGCGATGTTGCCCGTCGTCTGCTGAATCAGATAGAGCCGGAGGCCCCCGATCAGCGCCGTCATGAACACGAAGACCAGCACGCCGACCGCGACCCCGCCGAGCAGCAGCGCGGTCTGCGTCTTGTTGCTGGTGAGGTAGCGCCAGGCGACTTTGGCCGCGTATCTCATGGCGCTCTCACGGAACGCTTGCAGCGGCGCGCGCGCCTTCGGCGACGCTCAGCGGATCGGCCGCAACCAGCTCGCCTTCGCGAACGCCCGCCGTCACGACCACGCGCTCGGCCGGCCAGTCGAGAAACGTCACCGTTTGTTTGACCACCTTCCCGTCGCGCAGCACCATGACATAAGGCGCGCGGCCGGCGCTCGCCGCGATGGCGCTGCGCGGCAAGGTTAGCGCGCGGTCGATCGTCTCGACGGATATGTTCAGATCGACCGAGAGTCCTGGCGGGATTTCCGCCGGCGGCATGTCGAAGCGCAGGCGCACCGTACGCCCGCCGGTCGCGGGATCGACGTTGGGCGCCACGAACGTCACGCGTCCGGCGAAGATAGCCCCACCCATCCCCACCGGCGACAACCGCGCGCGCATGCCAGCCTTGAGCGCGCCCGCAACCGTCTCGTCGACGTCGGTTTCAATTTCGGGCGGTCCTTCGGAGACGATATTGAAGACGACGGTGCTCGTGGTCACCACCTGCCCCGGATCGACCGGCCGCGACAGGATGCGGCCCGTCATCGGCGCGCGAATGACGAAGTCTTCGAGGCGGCTTTCCGCCTCCCTCATCGACGCTTCCAAGCGCGTCAGTTCTTCGCTGTCGGTTTCGACGGCAAGGCGCGCGGTCTCGCGCCGCTCGCTCGTGACGAAGCCCTTGACCGCGAGCGCCTCGACGCGCGCACGATCGCGCCGCGATTGTTCGAGCTTCCGCCGTTGCGCCGCGGCTGCGGCCTTGCGCTGCGTCACGACCGCCCGCTGCGTGTCGGCATCGAGCCGCCCCAAGATCTCGCCGGCGACGACGGGCTCGCCTTCGTCTTTCTCGAGTTTGACGATCTGTCCGGGCGTGCGCGCGAACACTTGAACGTTCTCGGTTCCGCGCACGCGCCCGACCGCGGCCAGAATGCGCTCGATCGCTTCGGCCTTCACCGTCACAGCCGCGATGCGCGGCGTGCGCGTCAGGAAGACGACCGCGACGACGATCGCGATCAGCGTACAGGCGGCGGCCGCCCAAATCGCAAATCGCCGCATTAAGCACGACCCATCTTACATCGCGGAAATACGGTGGAACTCAGCACACGGATCAATCTCGCACGGCGGCCCGCCTTCGTCCAACCGGTCGCGGCAGGCCGCGCGGACCGCCGTTTCGAGACTTTGCGCCTGAACCGGAGGGGGGGCCAAATG
>QKCS01000257.1 GCA_003246795.1 Alphaproteobacteria bacterium | reverse complement strand
ACGAGCGAATCCATCATCGCGATGGCGCATTCGCAGGCGTGCTTTGCGTGCTCCTCGTCGTCGATCGGCGCGTTCCAGAACGCCATCACGCAGTCGCCGATATATTTGTCGATCGTGCCGCGATGGTTCAGCACTTCCTGCGAGAGCGGCGTCAGCGCGCGGTTGATGAGGCGGGTCAAGCCCTGCGGATCGGAGCGGAAGCTCTCGGCGATCGGCGTGAAGCCGCGGATGTCGCAGAACATGATCGAAAGCTCGCGCGTGTCGCCGCCGAGCTTCAGCTTCGACGGGTCGTTTGCGATGTCGTCGACGACGTCGGGCGGCAGGTATTGCGCGAAGGCGCTGCGGACCGTGCGGCGTTCGGCTTCCGTGCGCATGAACTTGACGAGGCTCGCGGCCGCGAAGACGAGGGCGATATTCAGCGAGGGTGCGACCGGATCAAGGAGCCAGAGGTTCTCGGTAAATGCCCACCACGACGTGCCGATGGCGCCGACAACAGCGATGATCGCGACGCCCCCGATCCAGAAGACGGGGACGCGCGCAATCGCGATCAGGACGAACAGCCCAAGTAGCGTCGCAAAGGCGAGCTCCAGTGCAGGGCTCCAATCTGGTCTTTCGAGAAAATGCCGCAGCAGCATCTGCTCGAAGGCTTCGATGTGCACTTCGACGCCAGGCGCATTCGGCTTGACGGGCGTCGAACGGAGGTCGAGCAGGCCAGCGGCGCTCGTGCCAATGAAAACTGCCGCACCCTGCAGTTGGGTGAGATCGGCGGACCCATCGAGGATCTTCCACGCGGGAACGCTGCGTTGGGCTGTCTGGGGCGTGTAGTGGACCCACATCTGCCCATCCTTCGTTGAGGGAATCTCGAAAGCGCCGACCTTGATGCTGACGATGCGATTGGGATCGACGCCGGCTGCCATCTCGTCGGAGGCGCCCGCAGTCTTGATCAGAAACGAGGGCGTCCGCCCCGCTTCGTTCATTTGAGCGACGCGAAGCGTTTCGAGAGCGAGCCCCGGGTAGATCTTTCCGTCGTGCGCGACGAACAGCGGCACGCGCCGCACGATGCCGTCGGCGTCGGGCAGCATGTTGAACGATCCCGCGCCGGGTGCTGCGTCTTGAAGCTCGTCGATCGACGCAGTGGAGCCGGGGAAACCGTTCACACTTTCCTCGGGTTTTCCGTCCCCGACGACGGCCACACCGGCCTTCATGGCAGGGGGACGGCCGCCGGCACGTTCGGTCAAAATGAAGCCGAGAACCGCCGGCGATTGCTTCAGCACGTCGGCGAACTGCGCATCGTTGTTCGGCAGCTCGGTCAATTGCGTGCGGGTTGTGTCCCAATCCGGACCCGCCGGCAGCGCCTTTGCGATGATGTCGGGCGACGTGCGGTCCGGTTCCGAGAAGACGACGTCGAACGTGATGACCGCAGCACCGGCATCACGCAGGCGGCGTGTCAGATCGGCCACAACCGTTCGCGGCCACGGCCATTGACCGACACGTTTGAGACTCTCTTCGTCGATGTCGACATAGCGCGTCGACGTGTCGACGTATTCGCGCGGGTAGCTGCGTTGGTAGAAGTCGAAAATCTGGTTCTGGAGTCCGGTCAGGATTCGACCGGGGTCGTAGATTTGAAAGAGGGTTGTGAGCGCGAGCACCGCCCACGGCACCACGCCAAGCCAGCGCAGGAGACCTGCGATGCCGGCCATCGCGAGCGCGCTTTCGCGTGAGGTTGCGTCGCGTTGCGCCATGTCCCCGTTTGTCCCCCGGACCCGCGGCCGTCAGGCCGCTGTCGCGCGTTGTCCTTGGGCGAAGTCGTAAAGGCGATCCCAAAGCGAGTCGAGACGGGTGAGCGCGTCCTTGAGGGGAACCACGGCCATTTTGCCGTCCTTTTGGGCGAGGAAGCCCAGCCTTTCGAGCTTGCGCAGGGCGTCGGCGACCTCGAAATCGATGTCGACGTCGAACGTCTTTTTCAACCACTGCTCGATGCGGCGGTCGAGTTCGTCGGCGTTCGCGACGGGCCCTGTGGTGAGAAGTGAGTGATACGCCAGTATCACCTCCTTCGTTTCCTGCTCTTCCGCCGCGTTGATCAGCGTCTCGAAGACGCCGGCATTGTTGTTGACGTTCTTGAAATAGACGTTGTCGGCGACGCGCTTCTGGTATCTGAGCTTGCGGAAGGAATAGTTCGAGTACTGACGGACCATGAAGGCGCCGGCGCCGATGAGCACGGACATCGAGCCCACCGCCTTCATCAGCTTGTCCTGGGTCACCTCGCCCGTGATTCCCAAATAGGCGCCGAGCACGACGAGCACGACCGAGAGCGCCGGCACGATGTTGAGCAACACGGGCACGCCGCCCAAGAGGGCGGGGCCGCCCAGAAGCAGCGCGTCCTTGCGCGACATCATGATCTTCACGTCCGGCAGCAGCATCGGCAGTTCGATGCGCGTGATGTTGCGAAAGAGCTTGATCATCACGCTGCCAGGTTCGGCGTCGCCGGGCAGCTTGGTGTCGCGGCGCAGGCGGGAACGCTTGCGCGGGATCTCGTCTTCCTTCTTGAAGCGAAGGAAGACGACGACTTCTTTGAAGCTTTCGACCGGAATCTCTTCCTTCTTGAACGAGAACGGCTTGGGCTGCGCCATCGTCTGCATGTGCCGGCCGCGATAGAAAATGCGAATCGACTCGTAGGAATCGAGCGGCGTCCGCGTCTTGACATCGAAGAGCGGATGATCGCCGCCCAAATTGACAATTTCGTCCTGCGTCAGTTCGAAGAAGTTCGCACGCGTCATGACGCTTTCGAGCACGCGGCACAGGTGCGCATAGGCGGTTTCCGTGTCCTCGTTCAGCGCGCGGCGCGGCCTTGGGCCGGTCGGCGCGAACCAGGCGTAGATGTCCTTCAGCTCGGTCAGTTCATCGTAGAAGTCGTGATGGAAATAGGCGCCCAAGAAGGCGCACAGCGTTTGGAAATCAGTGAGGTCGTCGTTCGCGATTCCCTGCTCGGCCAAAGTTGCAACGAGGTCCGATTTCAGAACCGGTACGAATTGCGGGCGATGATCTGCCCGGGCGGCCGCAAGTTCCTCC
>QKCS01000098.1 GCA_003246795.1 Alphaproteobacteria bacterium | reverse complement strand
CGACAAGGTTCTCCTGCCGGCAAACTAGCGCCGGCGGCCAAGGTGCGCTCCGGCCGCACGGCCGGGGCGCATCTGCCCTCAAACAAGGGACACATTGGCCATGCGTAGAATTTTCGTTCTCGGCGCCTTGATCGCCGTCCTCGCGCTGCCGGCGCGCGCCGAAACCGAAGAGCCGCGTTACGACGTGATTGAACAGCAAGATGACGTCGAAATCCGCCGCTACGCCCCGCGCCTCGCCGCCGAAGTCGTCGTGCAGGAAAACGAAGAGGACGCCCGAAACGCGGGCTTCCGCCTTCTCGCCGACTTCATCTTCGGCAACAACACCGCGCGCGCCTCGATCGCGATGACCGCCCCCGTCGCGCAGCAAGCCGCGCGCAGCGAAAAGATCGCGATGACCGCCCCCGTCGCCCAGTCGCGCGAAGCGGGCGGCGCCTGGCGCGTTCGCTTCTTCATGCCGTCGCGCTACACGTTCGACACGCTGCCGAAGCCGAACAACCCTCAAGTCAAAATTGTCGAACTGCCAGCCGAGACGATGGCGGTGCTGCACTTTTCGAACAGCCGCAGCGCCGAACGCGTGGCGGCGAAGACAGCGGAACTCTTCCGCGCGCTGGAAGGTTCGCGCTGGATCGCGGCCGGCGAACCCGTCGCCTGGTTCTACGATCCGCCGTGGACGCTGCCCTTCTTCCGCCGCAACGAAGTCGCGGTCGCCGTACGTGCGCGCTAGCGGCGCCATCGATTGCGCCAACAGCGGGGGTTTGTTCGTCCGCCTTATAGCATCTATCGCGGTCAAACCTTGTACTTGAAGTTCGCCGCCTCGCGGTCACAAAGCCCGTCGATGAAAGCGCGAAGTTTTGGCGCAGCCTTGCCGATGTCCTCTTTCTGCGCATTCCAGTAAGCCCTGAGCCCCGGCTCGGAAAGGAGACCGCGAAACGTCAAACAATTCCTGGCGAACAATTGCCGACAAGAGAATCCCCCGGCGCATGCCGGGGGATCGGTGCGGTAGGCTTTGAGGAGAGATGAAACTTACTGATCGGCGCCCCAGCGCAGAGAATAGCCTGCGCTGATCGTGATGGTGTCGTCATAACCGAGCATTTCGCACGGCTCAGTGACCAACCCATCGGAACACGTGCTACCGTTGCCTGTGCCCACTTCGCTGAACTTGGTGTAGAGCGTTTCAAATTTGAAGCTTGAGCGATCGGACATTTGCTTCTCGACACCGAGGCCGATTGTCCAGCCCCATCGCGAATTGTCGAAGTGGAAACTGTCGGCCGGGGTCGCGATGTAACTATGGTCAAGCTCGGCATCCGCATAGGCAAGGCCGCCCGAAGCGAAGAACAGTGCTTGGCCGGTGGCGATGCCGGCTCGTCCGCGCAGCGTACCCAACCAATTCAAAGACGACGACATCACGCGGTCGCCGGTATCGTTGTCGCTCTCCTCGTTCGAGAGAGCGGTAACGTCTGCAATGAGACCATAAACAAAGGCGTCGTCTTGCCAGTCGTGGCCTGCATGAAGGCCGACGCCGCCGCCGAAGCTCGGTAGCGTGTAATTGGCGCCGTGGTCGCTATTCGTGCGATCGAACATTGAGCCCTGGTGATACGCAAAGACGCCGTCCGCGCCCACATAGAACCCCCGCCAGTCGACCGGCGCCAGCGCGCCCGAGCCAAGCGGACCACGCTCGCCGAGATAATAGTTGATCCCCGCCATGAGCGTGACGTCTTGCGCTGCGCCGCGGAAGGATTCGGTGTTGGTCGGCGACGCTGACGTGTCGCCTCCTATTCCAGAATACGTGGCCTCAAAGCGTCCGGTGACGTTCGGGGTAAACGCGTGCTCAATGCCCGTGCCGACAATGAAACCCGAGTGCGTGCCGCTGAGATCCCAGATGTCGCCATCGCTGCGGCTGAGGTCGTAGTCGGCAAAGGCATAGCCGCCGACCAAGTACATCATGGTGTTATCGGCTGCGGTGCCCGCCTTGAACTTCACGTCGCCGCTCCAGTTCAAGCCACTAAAGTTGAATGGTGCAGCGCCCGCCTCGGCAGTCGTGTCGTCACCGTCGTAGAAATTCACATTGGCCTCAAGGCCGTAGACGAAGCCTTCGATTTGCGTGTTGTAGCCACCTTGAATGCCACCCACGAAGCCATTCGACAGCAAGTCGTAGGTCGAGCCGTCGTCATTGAAGTCGACATCCGTCAGCTGGACCGTTGCCATGTGGCCGCCCAGACTGGCGCCAACGAAGAAGCCCGAGAAATCGAAGGGTTTGCCCTGCACGAAGGGCCGGTTGCTACCGCCGTTGCCGCCAAAGGAATAGTTCACGCCGGCGCGCAGCGTGTAGATTATGTCGTCGATGTTGAGCGGGAAGCCATCGGGATTGACCGACGTGTTGTCAAAGAAGCGGAAGACTTGCGCTTCGGTCCGCACTGACCAATTTCCGCCAATCGCACGCTCCACGCCGAAGCCGGCGACAACGCCCACCTTGGTATCACCGAGATCCGGCCAGCTATCGGGAACGTCGGCGGCTTCGGTCCATGATCTCTCGAAGTCCGCAAAACCAAGGCCTACGGTCTCGTAGATGAAGGTATCGCCGAACGCGAAGCCCTTGCGTGCGCGCAGGCTCGCCATCCAATCGATGTCGTTTTTCACTAGGTCATCGGACGAATAAATCTGATTGCGGCTAATGGTCGAGCCGAGGAAGTCGGCCTCAAACCCCATTGCCACGTTGTCCGTTTGCCAATTGCGTCCCAGCTGAAGGCCGTAAAGGGCACCCTTCGGGTGATATTGGTGCGTGGTGCCAAACCAGTCGCTGTCTGGATCTTCGTAGCGTGCTTGGTGGTCGCCGTACCCGCCGGTGACGCCGATGTAGTAGCCCTGCCAAGTGTCAGCGACAGCAGGTGATGCCGACGCGGCAACGCCGACTGCCAACAACGCAAGTCTGCTGGCTCCGAGCCTCAGAACGACACTTGAGCGCATAGGAGGTGTTCCCTTGAAGCGCCGGCGCGACACCAAATCGGCCGGGTACGGATCATTGGATTTGCCCAGGTTAATGAGCCCTTACTGACGGACCGACGTATTTCTT
>QKCS01000176.1 GCA_003246795.1 Alphaproteobacteria bacterium | reverse complement strand
CCTTGGAAGGGGCTCGTGTCGCTCGCCACCTCTTTCAGTTTCGCGTGGAGCGCGGCCGCGGTCTTCGCGTCGAAGCCGGTGCCGACGCGACCCAGATAGGTGAAGCGCCCGCCCTTGTAGGCGCCGACGAGGAGCGAGCGGAAACGCGCGCCTTCCTCCGCCCAGCCGCCGATCACAACCTCTTGGCCGCCGCGCACTTTGATCTTCAGCCATGCGTCGGAACGCGTGGAGCGATAGGCGGCGTCCAGGCGTTTGGAAACGATGCCTTCCAGATGCATTTTTCGCGCGGCCTCGAGCACGGCTTTGCCGTCGTCTTTGATGTGCTCGACGTAACGCAGCGCAGGCGGGGCCTTCTGCAAGAGCGCGCGCAGGCGGTCTTTGCGTTCGACGAGCGCGAGATCGCGCAGGTCTTCATCTTTCGTACACAGAAGATCGAAGGCGAAGTAGACGAGCTTCTCCGTCCGGCCGTCGGCGATCGCGGCTTGCAGCGCGGGGAAGTCGGGGTTGCCGTCCTTGTCGAGCGCGCAGATTTCGCCGTCGACGATGCCGTCGGTGAGTCTCGCGGCCGCCTTCGCCGTCGCCTTGAACTTCGCGGTCCAGTCGAGGCCCTTGCGCGTGCGCAACGTGACCTCGCCGTTCTCGACGCGCAGCTGCAGGCGGTAGCCGTCGAATTTCACCTCGTGGCCCCAGCCGGGCGCGCGCGGCGGCGCGTCGACCGACTTGCAGAGCTGCGGCGGAATGAAGTCGGGCAGGTGGGCGAGCGGCTTTGCGGTGCCGGTGCGCGTGGGCTTTGCGGCGGGGCGCGGATCGCTCGCATGTTCGCGGTTGACGTTGTCGGTGTTCCAGACCGCGTCTTTCGCCATCGCCTTTTTCAGCATGAAGGGCTTGGGCGCGCGGCCTTTGCCCGCGGCGATTTCGTCCAGCGTGCGGCCGGAGGCGACGGATCGGTCGTCGTGGAGGATACGCTCGCCGTGGCCGTCGACGGCGTGCTCGTCGCGGTGCTTGATCAAGAGCCAATTGTCGTGGCGGTCCTTCTCGCCGCGCTTCATGCGCACGAGCGCCCACGAGCCCTTGAGCTTCCGGCCTTCGAGCGTGAATTTGAAATCGCCTTTGCGCAGAGCCTCTTGCGCGGTCTTGTCGCCTTCGACCTGCCAGAAACCGCGGTCCCACAGCATCACCGTGCCGCCGCCGTACTGGCCTTTCGGGATCGTGCCTTCGAAATCGCCGTAGTCGAGGGGGTGGTCCTCGACCTCGACCGACAGGCGCTTGTCGGCGGGATCGAGCGAGGGACCGCGCGTCACGGCCCACGACTTGAACACGCCGTCGAGTTCCAGGCGGAAGTCGTAGTGCAGCCGCGTCGCCGCGTGCTTCTGGATGACGAAGCGCAGGCGTTTGGCCTTCGCCACCGCACGCTCGCCGGAGGGTTCGGCGGTCTTGGCGAAGTCGCGCTTCGCCTGATAGCGGGCGAGCTTCTTCTTGGTGTCGGATTTCGCGCGCGCCGAACGCATCAGAACAAACGATTGTCATGGTCCGCGAAGGCGGACCACCCATGTGTTGCGGCACGGAAGAAACTCATGCGGAGCCGCGGAGAACGCGGAGTGTCCAAATCCAATTCGTCATGACGATGAAAGAGACTCCGCGAACTCCGCGACTCCGCGTGCAAGACAAGAAAAGTCGTGGGTGATCCGCCTTCGCGGACCATGACAGGTGTGGTGAGTGTCACCGCTTCGCGCGCTTCTTCGGCGCGGCGGCGGGTTTGGCGGGCTTCTTCTCTTTCTTCGGCCCTGCGCCCTTGAGGCTCGCCTTCAACGCGTCCATCAGGTTGATGACGTTCGTGTCCTTGGGCTCTTCGGCGCGGGTGATCTTCGCGCCTTTCTGCTTGCTTTCGATCAGCTCGCGCAGCGCGTCTTCGTAGCGGTCGTTGAATTCTGCCGGATCGAAGTCCGCCTCCTTCTGGGCGATGATCTTCTCGGCGATCGCGATCATTTCCGCGTCGGGGCGCATATCGGGGATGTCGGCGAAGAAGTCCTTCATCGCGCGCACTTCGTCCTTCGAGCGCAGGATCGTCGCGACGAGGCCCTTGTCGCGCGGTTCGATGGCGAGCAGGCGTTCGCGCGACGACATCACGACGCGGCCGAGCGCGATCTGGCCCGCGCGCTCCATCGCCTCGCGGATGACGACGAAGGGCTCGGCCGCCATCTTGCCGTCGGGCACCAGGTAATAGGGGTTGTCCCAATAGAGGCGGTCGATCTCGTCGGCGGGGACAAAACTGTCGATCTCGATCGTCTTCGTCGATTCCAGCTTCACGGCGTCGATTTCGTCCTGCGTCACGATCACGTATTCGCCCTTGGCGATTTCATAGCCTTTGACGAGGCTCTTGCGTTCGACGCGCTCTTCGGTGCCCGCATCGACGGTGATCATGCGGATGCGGTTGCCCGTTTCCGGATTGATCATGTTGAAGTGCACGTCGCCGCGCGGGGAGACCGCGTTGTAGAGCGCGACGGGACAGGTCACGAGCGAAAGCTTCAGATGGCCCTGCCAAGAGGGACGTGCTGCCATTTTATGGACCCCAGTGCCTGTGGGAGCGTGATGCTCGTCCGGGCGCGCGCGCAATTCAAGCGGAAGTTGTTTAACGCCCGGTGCTTGGCGCGATCACTTCGCCGTCATGGTTAGGGGCGGAAACCATGCGGACGGCTATGCCGCAGCAACGACGACTTCGGAGCAGACGCCGAAGGCGTTGACGACGTTGTGGTGTTCGATCTTGAAGCCGGCGCTCTCGACGAAGGCGCCAAGTTTCAGCGGGCGGCAGCCGCCGACGAGGGCGGGGTTCCAGGCGTGGAGGCGGCTCCACACGCCGCACACGGCGTTCGACCAGAGGCCGATGCCGAAGGTCAGGCCGACGTTGCAGAGGAGGCCGCCGGGTTTGAGCGCGCGTTTCGCGTCGGCGAGGAGGGCGCGGATGTCGTCTTCGCTCATGAGGTCGAGGACGTAGGCCGAGACCACGCGGTCGGCGGCGGCGTCGGCCACGGGCAGGCGCGGCGCCCCGTCGGTTTCGACGACGCGCGCGCGGGCC
>QKCS01000146.1 GCA_003246795.1 Alphaproteobacteria bacterium | reverse complement strand
CCGTCCCCAGCGTGCGCGAAAAAATGGAAACGCTGGAGCGCGTGGGTCTCGGCTACATCAAGGTCGGCCAGCAGGCGACGACGCTCTCCGGCGGCGAGGCGCAGCGCGTGAAGCTGTCGAAGGAACTGTCGCGTCGTTCGACCGGCCGCACGCTCTACATCCTCGACGAACCCACCACGGGCCTGCATTTCGACGACGTGCGCAAGCTTCTCGACGTGCTCCACGAACTGGTCCAGCAGGGCAACACCGTCGTCGTGATCGAGCACAATCTCGAAGTCATCAAGACCGCCGATTGGATCATCGACTTGGGGCCCGAAGGCGGCGACGGCGGCGGCGAGATCGTCGCGGCCGGAACGCCGGAGGACGTCGCCAAGACCCCGCGTTCCTATACGGGCCAATTCCTGAAACCCCTGTTCAAGCGCACGGCATCGAAAGCCGAAATGGCGCAGTCGAAGAAGCGCGCCGCCCGCGCGGCCGAATAATGCAGCTCTTCCTCCTGCCCGGCGCGCTCAAGCGGGACCCCGCGGTGGACGCTTGGCTCGCCGCATCCGACGACGCCTTGCGACGGATCGCGCGGACCTGGTTCGAGCGAATGCGCGGCTGCGGGAACGACGTGCGCGAGATCATGCACGACGGCTGCCCGACGGCCTGCGTGGGAGACGCCGCCTTTGCCTACGTCAACGCGTTTCGGGCGCACGTGAACGTCGGCTTCTTCTACGGCGCTTTCCTGACGGACCCCGCGGGGCATCTCGTTGGAACGGGCAAACGCATGCGGCATGTGAAGTTGCGGCCGGACGAAGCCTTCAACGCCAACGCGTTGTCCGACCTGGTGTCGACCGCCTATGACGATATTCGCGAGCGGCTTGCCGCCCCACAGTCCCCCTTTAGCGCCATTGCATAGCCCCACGACATCCGCTCCTATTGTGGGCCGTCACGAGTCTTCGGGGGACACGACCATGCATCTCACGCGCCGCCACGCGCTGTTGCTCACGACGGCGCACGTCGCCGTCGGCCTGGCCGTTCGCATAGCCGTCGCCGACGACGGCGTCGGTTCGCTCGAAAGTCTGGCCAACGAAGTCTGGGGAACGCAAGTCGGCGCCGCACGCGTTGCCCTCGCGGAAGCCGCCCAAGTCTTCCGCAATCAGCGTTTGGAAACTGGCGACGATAGTGCCGCCGAAGTGCGCTTCGTCGACGCGTCCAAGCTGTCGCTGGGCGCCAACGCCAACGTCGTCGTCGACGACTACGTCTTCGCAGGCGACGCGAGTCGGTCGGCCATCACGATGACGAAGGGCGCCTTTCGCTTCATTTCCGGGCAAATGCCGGAAAAGAACATGAAACTGCAAACGCCGACCGTCACGATCGGCATCCGCGGCACGGAACTCAAGATCGACGTCTACGAGGACGGCTCCACCGAACTCAGCACGATCGAGGGCGCCGCCCGCATCGTTTCGAACCTGACCGACGACGCGCTCGACATCTTGGCCGGCCACTCCGTCCTGGCGGACAAGGACGGCGTCTTCGGCGCGATCCGCGACTTCATCCACAAATCGCGCGACGAAGCGATCGAGCGCGGGATCGACGAGCTGAAATCCAAGTCGCCGATCCCGATTCCGTTCGACATCCCGAACCCGTTCAAGTAGGGCCGCGCGGCCGCGTCCTCTACGAGAACTGTGACGCCTGCCTTTCGCCGGCGACCGCGTTGTAGGCGCTGCCCGTCATGCCGACCCACAGGGCCGTCGACACGACATTGCCGACGAAGCCGAGCACGCTGACTTCTGGCCAATGCAACCGCATGGCCTTGATAAAGTCGATTTGCCATTGCTCCATCGCCTTGCCGAACGCTTCGCTGGCGGCCTGCGCCGCCTCCGCGTCTTGTCCAATACTGGGCAGAGCGGGCCACGCCGGAAGATCCCCGCCCAGCACCATGACAAGAACTAGCCAAGACAAAATCGCGTAGGGCACATACGTAAGCAGGAAGACGACGAACATCTGGAGGGCGTTGCCTTTCATGAGAGCCCAAGACCGCTCGACCCCGAGCGAACCCTCGGCCACGATAACGGGCGCGATCAGCGACAACCGCAGCGGCACCCAAATCGCGGCGAACAACAACGCGAAAATCCCAACGACGAGAAGGACGCTCAACACAGGAATGGCGGCCGTCAACGCGGCCAGCAGGCCAAGCACAAGGGCGACGCCGATCATCGCTGCGATGACGGCGATGAGAAGCAAGATCGACACAAGGATCAACCGCAGCTCGGCGCCGCCGAGCCAGAGGTAAACGACAAGCCCCGGCTTGCGGTCGCCGAATACGACCACGCGCAGCAAAGCCACCGACGCCATCACGCTTGTGACGAACGCGATCACCCCCATCAGAAACTGGAGCGGAGCATACGACACCGCGACGGTCGGATCGTTCTGTGCACGGACTGTCACGTCCAAAATGTCGCCGCCGTAGAGATAGCTGAACGCCGCGCCGAGCAGCAGCGGCGCCCACGTCAGGCGAATGACCGTTCCGAAATCGCCGAACAAGAAGCCATAGGCGCGCGACACCGTCCCCCCGATCGGAATCCTGTTCATCTGCCCCTCAAATCCCTTGTTTGCCAGTTCGCGCCTCGCGCGTACGCCCGCGCGCATTTGATCACGGCACGAGAATAGCCCACAGAAGATGATGCTCCTATGGCGTTCGTGAGCCACATCCCGCCGAATTGCGGCACGACCGCTCCCGGACGCGTCTCGGAATGGGCTACCGTACGCGATGATTCACACGGAATTGATTGACCTGACCGCCGATGACGACGTTTGACCGCCGCACGCTCTTGAAGTCGCTGGCCGGATTTGCAGGCACGTTCGTCGTGACCGCGAGGACGCCGACTGCCGCGGCCGCGCCGCGTGCACTGACAACGGGCCGCCACCGCTTTCCGCAAGGCGTGGCTTCGGGCGACCCGCAACCCGACGGCGTCGTGCTGTGGACGCGCGTTGCCGCCAACGACGGCAGCGATGATCCGATCGACGTGCGTGTTCAACTTTCGCGCAGCCCGGAGTTCACGCAAATCGTTCTCGACGAAGCGATGACCGC
>QKCS01000069.1 GCA_003246795.1 Alphaproteobacteria bacterium | reverse complement strand
CTTCGTCCGCAGTTGTGGTTCGACGTGCGGTGGCGTCCGTTCCAGCTCGACCCGACGACGCCCGCGGAAGGCATCGACCGCAAAGCGTATATCGAGCGCAAGTTCGGTTCGTCTGAGAAGATCAAGCCGATCCACAACGCGCTTCTGAAGGCGGGCGAGGACGAAGGCATCCCGTTCGCTTTCGAAAAGATCACCCGCACCCCGAACACGATCAATTCACACCGTCTCATCCGCTGGTCGCATTCGATGGGCGTTCAGGACGCCGTCGTCGAGTTGCTCTTCCGCCGGTATTTCGTCGAGGGTGCGGACATCGGCCGGATATCGACCCTTGTCGAGATCGCAGGCGACGCAGGCATGGACGCCGAGCTGGTCGAGGAACTGATGAATTCCGACGCCGACCGTGAACATGTCGAGCGCGAGGACAGCATGGCCCGCAAGATCGGCATCCAAGGCGTGCCGACTTATCTTGTCGGCGGCAAATCGCTGGTTTCGGGCGCGCAAGACGCTGAGGTTCTCGTCCGCGTCATTGACCGCGTCGCGGCCGAAACCGAAGAAACCTTCGCGACCGCCTAAAGTCCGGCCCACCGCGCCGTCCAATACGTCGTCCCGGCGGCGACGTAAGCGAGCGTCAGCAAGTAGGCCACCATGAACGCCGTCCAGCGCCACGAGTTCATCTCGCGCCGCGCGACCGCGAGCGTCGCTAGGCACTGCGGCGCGAACACGTACCACGCCAAGAACGCCAACGCCGTCGGCAGCGACCATGCGTTTTGCAGGACGCCGGCGAGTCCGGCCGGATCGTCCTCCGCGCCTTGGATCGCATAGACGGTCCCCAGCGCGCCGACGGCCACTTCGCGCGCCGCCAGGCCCGGCACAAGCGCGATCGCGATCTCCAAGTTGAAGCCAATCGGCTTCAACAGCGGCTCGAGCCAGCTTCCCAGCATGCCCGCGTAGGTCTCGCGAATGCCGGTCGCCGTGCTTGGGTAGCTTGCGAGGAACCACAACACCACCGACACGGCGAAGATGTACCCGCCGGCGCGACGCAGGAATGCCCAAGCGCGCATCCAAAGATTGATCAGAAAGTCGGACGGATCAGGCAGTTTGTATGTCGGCATTTCCATCAGCAGCGGCTGCGGCCGCCCGCGCGTCAGCGTTCGCTTCAAGACGAACGCGACGATGACGGCGCTGATGATCCCAGAAACATAGAGCCCGAACAGGACAAGGCCCTGAAGATTGAACATGCCCGCGATCGTCGTCGGCGGAATGAACGCGGCGATCATTAGTGTGTAGACAGGAATGCGCGCCGAACAGGTCATCAACGGCGCGACGAGGATGGTCGTCAGCCGGTCGTTCTCGTTCTCGATCGTCCGCGCCGACATCATGCCCGGGATCGCACAGGCGAAGCTCGACAGAAGCGGAATGAACGCCCTCCCGTTCAGCCCGACGCGCAGCATCAGCTCGTCCATCAAGAACGCCGCGCGCGCCATATAGCCCGATGCCTCCAGCGCCAAGATGAAGGCGAATAAAATGACGATCTGCGGCAGAAAGACGATCACGCTGCCCACGCCCGCGATGATGCCGTCGACGATGAGGCTGCGCAGCCACGTGTCCGGCATCACGTTCAAAATCCAGTCGCCGAGCGCGCCGAACCCGTTCTCGATCGCAGTCATGGGTACCTCGGCCCAGGTGAACACCGCCTGGAACATGAGGAAGAGCAGCGCGGCGAGGATGAACGGACCAGCAACCGGGTTCAGCACGACGCGATCGACGGCGCGCGTGAGCCGGTTCATCACCGGCTCTTTCAAGATGACGTCTTTGGCGATTGCGCGGGCCTCGCGTTGCGCCGAACGAACGTCGGCGATCGTCGGTTCGGCGGCCGTCGATGAAGCGCCCGCGTCGATCAAGACATCCAGACGCTCGAGTAATCCGGCACGGCCAGCTCTGCGCGTGGCGCAGGTTGTGACGACCGGAAAATCCAACCGCTTTTCCAGCTCCGGCACGTCGATCTCCACGCCGTCGCGTTCGGCGAGATCGATCATGTTCAACACCAGCAGCATCGGACGGCCGAGCGAACGAAGCTGCAGCGCCAAGTGAAGATGGGTCCGCAGATCCGCCGCGTCGACGAGCACAAGAAGCGCGTCCGGCGCCTCGCCCTCATCGCCGCGGATCACGTCGACGGCGATGCGTTCGTCCAACGATCGCGCCGACAAGCCGTAGATGCCGGGAAGATCGATCAGCTCGACCGCACGCCCCTGCGGCGTGGCGAATGTTCCGCTGCGCCGCTCGACGGTGACCCCGGAATAGTTCGCGACCTTCGCCCGACCGCCCGTCAGTCCGTTGAAGAGCGTGGACTTGCCGCTGTTGGGCGCGCCGACCAGCGCCAACCGAAACGCGCTCATAGCGGGTCGACCCGGATCATCGCGGCCTCGCTGCCCCGAAGCGCCACGATCGATCGGTTGAGACGCACGGCGATGGTGCGTTTCCAAAACGGCCCGCGGGCCAGCATCTCGACCTCGTCGCCCTCGGCGAACCCGACTTCGCGCAACTTGGCTTCGAGTTCGGCGGTCCCGGCGTCGATCGCGCTGACGCGGCCGACCGCGCCTAACGGCATCTCATTCAATTTCATGGATGTTACTTATTGCAAGTCAGTCGCAATTACCATGCATTTCCAAAAGGCCTGGACGCCCAGCGGGGCTCATTGTGGTGGCGGCGGTCCCAAGAAATCGACGATGGCCTCCGCTGTCTGCTCGGGTGCTTCCAGGTGCGGAAAGTGGCCCACGCCGCCGAGGGCGACGAGACGGTATTTGTTGACGAAGGCGGATCGCGCCTTCTCGAACCGCTCCATTCTGATCGGTCCGTCGCCCGTCCCGACAATAACCAGTGCAGGCATCAGAACTTGCTTGGTCGCCGCTGCCCGCGTCTCCTCCGGATCCGCTCGTGCGATCGCCCAGTAATAGCCGAGCGTGCTCGCGGTCGCGCCGGGAACGCGCAACGTCGCCTTGATGTCCTCAATCACGTCGGGCGGCGGATCGTAATTCGGTGCCCATGTTCTGTAGATACGTTCGATGTGCGCAAAGTCCT
>QKCS01000127.1 GCA_003246795.1 Alphaproteobacteria bacterium | reverse complement strand
TCGCCGCTAACACCCCGAAGCGAACGCTCGACAGGACCCGCGCGGACCGCCAAGGTCTCGCGCGCCGCCATCCTTTTGTGTCATCACCTGCCGGCCTGGAACGACGACGATGTTGGAGAAGACCTACAATCCGAAGGACGTGGAGGCGCGCCTCTACCGCGCGTGGGAGGACTCCGGCGCCTTTCGTGCGGGCAACAAACCCGACGCGAAGCCCTTCACGATCGTCATTCCGCCGCCGAACGTCACCGGTTCGCTCCACATCGGGCACGCGCTGAACAATACGCTGCAGGACATTTTGAGCCGCTTCGAGCGGATGCGCGGACGCGACGTGTTGTGGCAGCCGGGCATGGATCATGCGGGCATCGCGACCCAGCTCGTGGTCGAGCGGCAGTTGGCCGAACGGCAGACCTCACGCCAGAAGCTCGGGCGCGAAGCGTTCGTCAAGCGCGTGTGGGAGTGGAAGGCCGAATCCGGGGGCACGATCCTGAACCAGCTCAAGCGGCTGGGCGCTTCGTGCGACTGGTCGCGCGAGCGCTTCACGATGGACGAGGGCTTGAGCCGGGCGGTCACGAAGGTCTTCGTGGAACTGCACAAACAGGGCCTGATGTACAAGGACACGCGGCTCGTGAACTGGGACCCGCGTCTGCAGACGGCCGTCAGCGATCTCGAAGTCGACAACATCGAGATCAAGGGCAACCTCTGGCACATCAAATATCCGCTGGCGGACGATCCCTCGGTCGCGATCACCGTGGCGACGACGCGGCCCGAAACGATGCTAGGCGACACGGCGGTCGCGGTGCATCCGGACGATGAGCGCTACAAGGCGCTGGTCGGTAAGAGCGTCCGCCTGCCGCTCTCGGACCGGTTGGTGGCGATCATCGCCGACGCGTACGCCGATCCGGAAAAGGGTTCGGGCGCGGTGAAGATCACGCCGGCGCACGACTTCAACGACTACGAAGTTGGTCGGCGCCACAAACTCGACGAGATCAACATCCTCACGCTAGACGGCAAGATCAACGACAACGCGCCGGCGGCATATCGAGGCATGGACCGCTTCGAGGCGCGCAAGCGCGTGGTCGCAGATCTGGAGGCGCTCGGTCTTCTGGAGAAGGTCGAGCCGGTGGGCCATGCGGTGCCGCACGACGAGAAGACGAAGACCGTCGTCTTGGAGCCGATGCTGACCGAGCAGTGGTATCTGAACGTGAAGCCGCTTGCCGAAAGGGCGCTCGGCGCGGTGCGCGACGGGCGCACCAAGTTCGTGCCGGAGCGGTTCGCCGACACGTATTACCGCTGGCTCGAAGACATCAGGCCGTGGTGCGTGTCGCGGCAGTTGTGGTGGGGGCATCAGATTCCGGCGTGGTACGACGACGAGAAGAACATCTTCGTCGCCGAAACCGAGGCCGAGGCGCGCGCGCAGGCGAAGGCCAAGCACGGCCGCGACGTCACGCTGACGCGCGATCCCGATGTGCTCGACACGTGGTTCTCGTCGGGCTTGTGGCCGTTCTCGACGCTCGGTTGGCCGGACGAGACGCCGGAGTTGAAGCGGTACTATCCGACGGACGTTCTGGTCACGATGTTCGACATCATCTTCTTCTGGGTGGCCCGGATGATGATGTTCGGCCTCAAGTTCATGGACGAGGTGCCGTTCCACAC
This sequence comes from Alphaproteobacteria bacterium, assembly GCA_003246795.1. Taxonomy (GTDB): domain Bacteria; phylum Pseudomonadota; class Alphaproteobacteria; order Micropepsales; family Micropepsaceae; genus SZUA-430. The sequence continues at coordinate 1,426 of QKCS01000127.1, read as the reverse complement.
CGTCTATATCCACGCGCGCGTCGTCGACGAGAAGGGACAGAAGATGTCCAAGACGCGCGGCAACGTGATCGACCCGTTGACGTTGATCGACGAGTTCGGCGCGGACGCGCTGCGCTTCGCGCTCGCGATCGCGGCGGCCGCGGGCAAGGACCTGCGCATAGGGCGCTCGCGCGTCGAGATTCACCGCAACTTCTGCACCAAGATTTGGAACGCGGCGCGGTTCTGCGAGATGAACGGCTGCGTGCGGACGGTGGGCAACGATCCGTCGGCGCTGACGTCGACGGTCAACCGCTGGATCGTGGGCGAGCTCGTGCGCGCGCGGAACGAGGTGACGGCGGCGCTCGACGCCTATCGCTTCAATGACGCGGCTGGCGGGCTCTACGAGTTCGTGTGGAACGTCTATTGCGACTGGTATCTCGAATTCATCAAGCCGATCCTTTCAGGCAGCGACGAGGCGCAGAAGGCCGAGACGCGCGCGACGGCGGCATGGGTGATGGACGAGATGCTGCGGCTGATGCATCCGTTCATTCCGTTCATCACCGAGGAGCTCTGGCGCGTGACGGGCGAGCAGGGACCGAAGCGCGAGAGCCTGCTGATTTCGGCCGCGTGGCCCGACTACGCGAAGATCGCGCGGGACCCGACCGCCGAAGCCGAAATGAACTGGGTCAAGGCGCTGATCACCGAAGTGCGTTCGGTGCGCGCCGAGATGAACGTGCCGCCGGCTTCGAAGCTGCCGCTGACGCTGAAGACACCGAGCGCGGACGAACGCGCCTGGCTGGACCGGCACAACGAACTCGTGTTGCGCTTGGCTCGGCTGGAAACGGCGAAGGCGGGCGAGCTTGCGAAAGGTTCCGCGCAGATCGTCGTGGGCGAGGGCACGGCGGGGCTCGCGCTCGAAGGCTTCATCGACTTCGACAAGGAGCGTGCGCGGCTGACCAAAGAGGTGAAGAAGGCCGACGGCGAGATCGCGCGCATCGACGCGAAACTCGCCAACAAGGATTTCGTCGCGCGCGCGCCCGAAGAGGTGATCGAGGAACAGCGCGAGAAGCGGGCCGAATACGAAGCGGCGCGCGCCAAGTTGGGCGAGGCGCTGAAGCGGCTGGGGTAGATCGCGCTACGGCTCGAACAGCAGCTTGATGTAGTTGCGGAAGTGCATGATCTGGGCAGGCAGCGCCGTCCTGTCCTTCAGCGACTTCGAAAGGATGATGCCGCCTTCGACGACGGCCATCATGGAGTCGGCCAGCGCATCGAGATCGACGTCCAGTTTCGGCGGATAGCGTTCGGCGATCGCCTTCAGGTGCTCGCCGAACCGTCTGCGCCAGGCCAAGATGGCCTCTTCGTTCAGGGCGCGAACCTCCTGATCGAAGAGCTGGTCCTGATAGCAAACGGAAGCCGTCAGACAGCCTGGATGGACGTCGTAGACCTC
>QKCS01000193.1 GCA_003246795.1 Alphaproteobacteria bacterium | reverse complement strand
CGAGCGCTTGGCGAAGCCGATCGACGCCCGTATTCGCGATTGGATCGAAGCCAAGCGCGGCGTCGCCGGCCGCATGCCGCACCGCTACAAAACGCTCGACGAAGCCTACGCGCGCATGAAGGAGGCGAACCACCACCTGTCCGACGAGCAGGCGCGCCACCTGACCATCCACGGCGTCAGCCAAAACGAAGACGGCACTTACAGCTGGAAGTTCGATCCCTACATGCGCGTCTTCCCGCCGTTCGACATCGCGGTGGAAGACAACGAGCGTCTCTGGGCAGCGATCGCCTGCCCGACGCTCCTGATGTATGGCGAGGACAGCTGGGCCTCGAACCCGGAGAAGGACGGCCGCCTCAAGCACTTCAAAACGGCGCGCGTCATCTCGTTCAAGAACGCCGGTCACTGGCTGCACCACGACCAATTCGACCAGTTCGTCGCCGAGCTGCGCGCGTTCCTCTGAGCGCGCTTGTCGCGCCGCCGCGGCTCGCGTATAGGAGCGCTTCGGCCGCTTGCCCCCATCGTCTAGCGGTCTAGGACGTCGCCCTCTCACGGCGAAAACAGGGGTTCGAGTCCCCTTGGGGGCGCCAAGGCTCCAACCGCAAATCCACAAACGCCTGCTTGGCCTGCGTCAGCCGCAGCCGGATTGAATTGACACGAACCGCCGTCCGCAAAAGTCTGAACAGCAGGCTACCTGGACAACGAGCGGCACGACACATGTCTTCCTGGATACGACCGGTCGAAGTCTTCAACGGCCTTTCGGCGGAACAAAAATCCGCCGTCGTGACTGCCGTATATGGCGTGTTCGGCGTCTTGTGCGGTTTCGTTCTCCATCTCGTCTTCTCGCACCTGTTCGAACTCGGCGAGATCGGCGCGAAGCTCTTCGGCATCGCGGCGGGACTTTGGTCTCGATCACGATCGCCTGGTTCGCTCACCGCCTGTGGGAGGCGATCGACGTCGGCGAACTCAAGGTCGGCTGGCACAGCCGGCGCACGGTGATTGCGATCGTGTCGCTCGTCATCGTGTTCGAGCTTTCGGCGTCCGCCTTCGAGGATTTCGTGCGCGCCGTCACGGGCGACTTCGACAGCGTGCCCCGCATCGCCGCCGACTTCGCCGGCCACGACACGATCGCTGACATCAATTTCGACGAAGGCGAAGCCGCCGCGATGCTCCCCATGCTGGCTGAAACCGCCAAACGCATGCCCCGCGACTGCCCCGGCTGCATGACGTCGCCGGCCGCCCGCCTGATCGAACTCATGCCGACGACCTCGCTACGAGATCTTTTCCCGCGAACTGACACCGACCGACGGCGAACTTCGCGTCGCCTTTTTCAAATCGCCGCGACGCACCGAGAACAAGTGCCGCCCGTCGACGGCGGTCGACTTGCTCGTGCGTCCGGCGCCGGGCGAGGAAGCGGGGCCGCCGACCAAAGCCGACGTCGACGCCTGCCGCGCACAGCTCGAAGCCTATCCGAATCGAAGAGGCCCGCCCGCTGCTGCGGTCGCTAAAGGCGAACGGCGTGACGATCCGCAGCTTATGGGCCGACCCCTACTTTCTGGGTTTCATGCAATCCTTTCTTGCGCGGCGAATTCGCGTCGCCAGCAAAGACGCCGTTTACGGCGCCAACCTGCTGACCGTCGTGGCGGACGCGTTCGGCGCGCTCTCGGGCGGCGACGGCCGCGCCATCGTTCGCCGCACGGCGCCCTTGGTCGACGAACGCGACGCGGCCTATACGGAAGGCTTCAGGAACGCCGAAAAAATCATTCTCATCGCGCACGGCTCGCGCGCCTTCGAAGCCGAGCCTGAGGTGGCGCGCGCCATCGAAGCCGCACGGGCGATCGCACCCGATCTCGTGGCCTCGGGCCTGGCCGACGACAAGAGCAGCGGTGTCGCCGCGATTCTTCTGCAGCGCCTGTTGTTCGACCGCCTCAAAGAGCGAACGTGGAACCTACCGCCGGCCGGCTAGCTCGGTCAGCAGCACGCGCCAATGCGTCAATCCGGCGTAGAACGACGCCGCGGGAACGCGTTCGTTCAGCCCGTGCGCATAGGAGTCGCTGTCCTTCATGAACAACTCGCCGGCGCCGTAGGTCGGAATGCCGGCGGCCCGATAGAACACGCCGTCCGTGGCGCCCGAGGACATCGTCGGCACGATGCGCACGCCCGGATAGTTCGCGTGCACGGCCTTGGTCAGCGCGTCGACGAGGTCCTTACGCAACGGCGACGCGTCGCTCGCCGTATAGGTGTCCATCGGGGCGACTTCGATCTTGCGGCCGGCGCGACGCTGCAGCGTCGCCTGAACGTCCTCGACCTTCACGCCGGGAAAGATGCGGCAGTTCACAGTCGCGGTCGCGCGCTGCGGCAGCGCATTGTCGGCATGCCCGCCCTCCAGCATCGTCGGAATGCACGTCGTGCGCACCTGGCCGACATGGAACGGATCGGCCGAAAGCACCGCCGCCGCCTTCCGGTCGCCAGGGCGCTTTGCGAAACGCGTCATCGCCGCGCCGATCGCGCCCTTCGTGATCGGTCCTGCATCGCGAAACGCCGTGATCGTGGTGTCGTTCCACATCACGGGAAACTTGTACGCGCGCAAACGCCGAAGGGCGTTCATCAGATCGTAGATCGCGTTCTCCTTCCGGGGCGCCGACGAATGCCCGCCGGGATTGCGCGCCGTCAGCGTGAAGCTCGCATACGTCTTCTCCGCGGTCTGCATGCCGTAGAACTCGGGTGCGCCGGCCTCGCTCAACTTGCCGCCGCCCGCGTCCGAATTGAGCGCAAACTCACCGTCAATCAGATCGCGATGGTCCTTGAGCAAGCCCTTGGTCGTCACGCCCGACGTTTCCTCGTCGCCCGAGAAGACGACGATCAAATCGCGCGTCGGCTTGAAGCCTTCCTTCTTGAGCGCAATGAACGTCGCCGTCAGCAGGACGAGGCCGGCCTTGTTGTCTTCCGAGCCGCGCCCGAAGAAATAGCCCTTCTCTTCGATCAGCTTGAACGGATCGCGTTCCCAGTCGGCGCGATGCGCAGGCACGACGTCCATGTGTGCCAGCAACAAAATCGGCTTGCCGCCCGAACCGTCGCCACGAT
>QKCS01000273.1 GCA_003246795.1 Alphaproteobacteria bacterium | reverse complement strand
GTGTTCGTGCCGCCCGCCTTCGACTTCGATCCGCGGTCGGCCGTCGCCGAGAACTGCCCCTTCGTCAGTCCGTACACGCCGTTGTTCTCGGTGATGTAGACCATGTTCACGCCGCGGCGGATGCAATGCACAAATTGCCCGAGCCCGATCGACGCCGAGTCTCCGTCGCCCGAAACGCCCAGATAGATCAGATTGCGGTTCGCGAGATTGGCGCCCGTCAGAACCGACGGCATGCGCCCATGCACGCTGTTGAAGCCGTGGCTCTGGCCCAAGAAATAGTCGGGCGTCTTCGACGAGCAGCCGATGCCCGACAGCTTCGCCACGCGATGCGGTTCGATCGACAGTTCGAAGCAGGCTTGGATCAGGGCCGCCGAAATCGAGTCGTGCCCGCAACCCGCGCACAGCGTCGAGATCGCGCCTTCGTAGTCGCGATGCGTGAAGCCCAGTTCGTTCTTCTCGGCGCCGGGATGGCGGAATTTCGGTTTGGCAAGATACGTCATAACGCCACTTTCCTGCGCGTCGGCTTGCCGAAGGCCTTCAGCCGTTCCGCGATTTCTTTGGTGATGAAGCGCGCCGTGATCGGCGTGCCGTCATAGTGCAGGATCGAGATGAAGCGCGCGGGGTCGATCGCGCCCTCGTTGACCAGCAGCATCCGCATCTGTGCGTCGCGGTTTTGCTCCACGACGAAGACCTGGTCGTGATGATTGACGAAGTCGATGACCTCGTCCGCGAACGGGAATGCACGGATGCGCATGGTGTCCAGATTGATGCCTTGCGCGTCGAGTTTCGCCAGCGCCTCTTCCATCGCCGCCGACGTCGAGCCGAAGTAGATCACGCCGTAGCGCGTCGGCTGGTCGGCGGTACGGATGACCGGCGCCGGAACCAGCCGTTTCGCCGTATCGAGCTTGCGCAAGAGCCGCTGCATGTTGTCGACGTAGTCGACGCCCTCTTCGGAATACTTGGCGTAGCGGTTGCGCGACGTGCCGCGCGTGAAATAGGCGCCCTTCGTCGGATGTGTGCCCGGCAAAGTACGATAGGGAATGCCGTCACCGTCGACGTCGAGGTAGCGGCCGAATTCTTTCCCGGCCTCCAGGTCCTCGAACGTCATCACTTTGCCGCGGTCCAATTCGCGCGCGTCGTCCCATTTCAACGGCTTCGTCAGCCAATCGTTCATGCCGATATCGAGATCGAGCAGAACGAAGATCGGCGACTGCAACCGGTCGGCGAGATCGAACGACTGCGCCGCGAAATCGAACGCCTCGCCCGGATCCTCCGGCAGAAGCACCACGTGCTTCGTGTCGCCATGACCCGCATAGGCGCAAATCTTCAGATCCGACTGCTGCGTGCGCGTCGGCATGCCGGTCGACGGCCCACCACGCTGGATGTCGAAGATCACCGCCGGGATCTCCGCGAAGTACGAAAGTCCAAGAAACTCCTGCATCAACGAGATACCCGGACCCGACGTGGCCGTGAAGGCGCGCGCGCCGTTCCAGCCCGCGCCGATCACCGAGCCGATCGCCGAGAGTTCGTCCTCCGATTGGATGATCGCAAAGCGGTTCTTCTTGGTCTCGGGATCGACGCGCAGCTTCTTGCAATGCTTCGCGAACGCCTCCGCCATCGAGGTCGAGGGCGTGATCGGATACCACGCGGCGATCGTCGCCCCGCCGTAGACGCAACCCAACGCAGCCGCGTCGTTGCCATCGATGAAGATCTGATCGCCCACTTTTTCCGAGCGCTTCACCGATAGCCCGCACATGTTTTTCAAGTTATGGCGCACATAGTCGCGCCCGAGGCCCAACGCCTCCGTGTTCGGCTTAATGAGCCGGTCTTTGCCCGCATATTGCTCGCTGACCAGCCTGACGAGCACGTCGTGGTCCATGTCGAGCAATTCGCCCAGCGCGCCGACATAGACCATATTCTTTAGCAGCTGCCGGTCGCGCGGTAATTCCCAGCGCTTGTTCGCAATCTCGGTCAGCGGCACGCCGATGACGTTGATGTCGTCGCGAAACTTCGAGAGCGGCAGCGGCTTCGTCGAGTCATAAAACAGGTAGCCGCCGGGATCGATCGAAGCGACATCCTTGTCCCAGGTCTGCGGGTTCATCGGCACCATCAGGTCGACGCCGCCGCGCCGGCCGATCCATCCCTCGCCCGAGACGCGCACCTCGTACCAGGTGGGCAGGCCCTGAATGTTCGACGGGAAAATGTTCCGCGTCGCGACGGGCACGCCCATGCGCAAGGTCGCCCGGGCGAAGAGTTCGTTCGCGCTTGCCGATCCCGAACCGTTGACGTTCGCGAACTTGATGACGAAGTCGTTCGTCGCCTCTATCGGCTTTGGCATGATCCGCCTGCTTGCGCGGTTTCAAGAAAGAACTTCTGCATGTCCCATGCGCCCGTCGGGCAACGCTCGGCGCAGAGCCCGCAATGCAGACAAAGGTCTTCGTCCTTCGCCATGATGCGGCCCGTCTTCAACCCGTCGCCGATATAAAGGTCCTGCGTCGTGTTCTTCGCCGGTGCCGTCAAATGGTGCCGCAACTCGGTCTCGGGGGCGTTGTCCGTGAACGTGATGCAATCTTCGGGGCAGATGTCGACGCACGCGTCGCACTCGATGCAGAGCTTCGCCTGGAACACGGTCTGCACATCGCAGTTCAGGCAGCGCTGCGTCTCCTTGTAGCCGAGCTCGCGATCGAACCCGAGTTCGACTTCGGCGCGCACATCCTTCAGCGCCTGCTCGTTCGCGAGGTGCGGCACCTTGTAGCGAAGGTCAAGCGCGACGTCGTTGTCGTACGACCACTCGTGGATACCCATCTTCTGGCTCAGCAGATTGACAAGCGGCGGCGGCCGGTCGTTCACGTCCGTGCCCGAGCAAAGATTGTCGATCGAAATGGCCGCGCTATGCCCGTGCGCGACGGCCCAAATGATGTTCTTCGGCCCGAACGCCGCGTCGCCGCCGAAGAAGACCTTCGGGTTCGTCGACTGATAGGTCGCCTCGTCGACGGCGGGCATGCCCCACTTGTCGAAGTCGATTCCGGCATCGCGCTCGATCCAAGGGAACGCGTTCTCTTGGCCGACGGCGACCAGCACGTCGTCGCACGCCATCTTCACGTCGGGCTCGCCCGAGGGAATGAGCGAACGACGGCCCTTCGCATCGTATTCGGCCTTGACCTTCTGGAACACGACCCCGGTCAGCTTGCCGTTGATGTGCGTGAATTCCTTGGGCACCAGGAAATTGTGGATCGGGATGCCCTCGCGCATCGCGTCTTCCTTTTCCCAGGGCGAGGCCTTCATCTCCTCGAACCCGGAACGGACGACGACGTCCACTTTCTCGCCGCCCAAGCGCCGCGACGTGCGGCAGCAATCCATCGCCGTGTTGCCGCCGCCGAGCACGACCACGCGCTTGCCGATCTTTTCGATGTGCCCGAACGACACCGACGACAGCCAATCGATCCCGATATGGATGTTCGCCGCCGCTTCCTTGCGACCCGGAATGTCGAGGTCACGCCCGCGCGGCGCGCCGCACCCCACGAAGACGGCGTCATAGCCTTCGGCGAGCACGGCCTTCAGACTGTCGACGCGCTTGCCGAGACGAAGCTCCGGCTTCAAGTCGGTGATGTAGCCGACCTCCTCGTCCAACACCGTTTCCGGCAGGCGAAACTTCGGAATCTGCGTGCGCATCATCCCGCCGGCGAACGGATCCTGATCGTAGATCACGACGTGATAGCCGAGCGGCAGCAGGTCGCGCGCGACCGTGAGCGACGCCGGCCCCGCCCCGATCAGGGCAATCCGCTTGCCGTTCTTCGTCGCCGCGGGCTTGGGCAGGCGCGCCCGGATGTCGCCCTTGTTGTCGGCCGCGACCCGCTTCAATCGGCAGATCGCCACCGGCTCGGCCTCCACGCGGCCGCGCCGGCAGGCCGGTTCGCAGGGCCGGTCGCACGTTCGCCCGAGTACGCCCGGAAAGACGTTCGACTTCCAATTGATCATGAACGCGTCGGCGTAGCGCCCCGCCGCGATCAACCGGATGTATTCGGGCACGGGCGTATGCGCGGGGCAGGCCCACTGACAATCGACGACTTTGTGGAAGTAATCGGGATTCGAGGTGTCCGTGGCCTTCATGCCCGGCCGCTGAGATTCGGCCGGCGCATCAATGGCATCGATACTCATAGTGCGTGCAATCCTCCACCCGATCGCGCGGCCTTCTTCGCGAAGCCTTCAGGCGACGACACAAGGGAATATAGACATCGCCTCCGGGTCCGTCATAGGTCGATAGGTCTCACATTGCCCTTTTTTATGAGGGGCGTCACGGTTGCGCGCCAAGGGTCGCATAAGCTCTATTCTCGTTCCGATCCCATGGACGGCGCGGCCGCGGGATCAGTCTTATTGCAGCGCAGCAAATCACCGTCAGCGCATTGCGGATAGGGTCGATGGCTGAACTCGAACACGATCTTGGCAAACACCCGCGCCGCCTAGCGCCGGCGCGTTTACGCAAGCGCTGCGACCCGAAGACATTCGCGTTCAAGACGACGGCCGAACTGAGGCCCTTCGACGGCCTGATAGGCCAAGGGCGCGCGCTTGAAGCGCTGGACCTCGGCGCCCGCATCGACAAGCCCGGCTTCAACCTCTTCGTCTTGGGAGAACGCGGCACGTCCCGCCACGGCACGGTGCGCGGTCTCATCGAAAAATATGCAGCCGCCATGACGCCGCCGCCCGACTGGATCTACGTGGCGAACTTCGCGCAGTCGGACCGTCCGCGCGCCATTGCATTGCCGGCCGGCCGGGCCGTCCGCTTCAAGGCGGCGATGGACCACGTCATCGACGAGTTGTTGTCGCTCATCCCCGCGATCTTCGACAGTGAGGAATACCAGACCCGTCGCCGCACGGCGATCGAAGACGTCAACGAACAGCAGGAACAAGCTTTCGAAGCGCTGAGCAAGAACGCGCGTGCGCAAAACATCGCGCTGCTGCGCACGCCTGTCGGCTTCACGTTCGCGCCGGTCGCCGAAGGCAAGGTCATGAAGCCCGAGGCGTTCAACGCGTTGTCCGAAGATGAGCGCAAGCAGATCGCGGAGAAGATGGAGGCGCTTCAAGCCGAACTCACGGTCTTGATGGAGCGCATGCCAGGTTGGGAGCGCGAGCGCCGCCAGCGTGTACGCGAACTCGACCGCGAGTACGCGCGCCTCGCTGTGACCGATGTCATGCGCGACATTGCGCGCGACTTCGCCGACCTTCCCGAGCTGCAGTCCCACATCCAGGAAACGACGCAGGAACTGATCCGTCACGCTGCCTTTTTTCGCCTGGCGACGGCCGCCAAGCGTGAAGAAGTGATGCCCGGTGTTTCGGTCGCCGACATCGTGATGGAGGACGACCCCCGGTTTCGCCGGTTCCGCGTCAATGTTCTAGTCGCCAACGGCATCAAGGGCGACAAAGGTGCGCCCGTCGTCGTCGAGGACAACCCGTCGATCGCCAATCTCGTCGGCCGCATCGAACAACAGGCGCAGATGGGTGCGCTGTTCACCGACTTCACGCTCATCCGTGCGGGGAGCCTTCACACCGCGAACGGCGGTTTCCTATTGATCGACGCGAGGCGTCTGCTGCTCGAGCCGTTTGCATGGGAAATGCTGAAGCGATCGCTGCGCGCTCGCAACGTATCGATCGAATCGCCGATGGACCGCGCTTCGATCATGAGCACGCGCACGCTCAACCCCGATCCGATCCCACTGGCGACGAAGGTCGTTCTGTTTGGTGACCGCCAGCTCTATCATCTGCTCTTCGCGCTTGATCCCGATTTTTCCGAACTCTTCAAGGTCGCCGTCGATTTCGAGGACACGGTGAGCTGGACCGACGCCGTCACCGCCGACTACGCGAAGCTGATCGGTTCGATCGCTCAGCACGAGAAGCTGCGGCCGCTCACTGCTGAAGCGGTCGCGCGCACGATCGAAGAACTCGGGCGACAAGCCGAGGACGCGGCCCGCCTTTCGTTGCACATCGGCACATTGGCCGATCGCCTTCGCGAGGCCGATTTCCGCGCGGCCGAGGCGCGCCACGAGGTGATCGAGGTTGCGGACGTCGAAGCGGCAATCGCGGCGATCGAGCGGCGCCACGAGCGCGTGCGCGTGCGAATGCAGGAAATGGTCGAGCGCGACATCGTCTTGATCGACACGAAGGACGCGAAAGTGGGTCAAATCAACGGCCTCAGCGTGCTCTCACTCGGCGGCTACAGCTTCGGCAAGCCCAGTCGGATCACGGCGCGCGTACGCGTCGGCACAGGGCAAGTCATCGATATCGAGCGCGAGGTCGAACTCGGCGGCCCTTTCCACTCGAAAGGCGTCTTGATCCTTAGTTCGTTCTTGTCGAGCCGCTATGCGCTTGATCGCCCGACTTCGCTCCAAGCGAGCCTGGTCTTCGAACAGTCCTACGGCGGCGTCGACGGCGACAGCGCCTCGTCGACCGAACTCTATGCGCTGCTTTCCGCGCTTGCCGATATCCCGATTCGCCAGAGCATCGCGGTCACCGGCTCCGTCAACCAGCGCGGCGAAGTGCAAGCGATCGGCGGCGTCAACGAGAAGATCGAAGGCTTCTACGCGCTTTGCCGCGCCCGCGGTCTCGACGGAACGCACGGCGTGATGATCCCGAAGGCGAACGAGCAGCACTTGATGCTTCGGCCCGACGTCATCGCCGCGGTCGAAGACGGCAAGTTCCACATCTTCTCCGTCGCCACGATCGACGAAGGCATCGAACTCCTGACCGGCCTGGCGGCTGGCGAACGCCAAAGCGACGGCAACTATCCAAACGGCACGATCAACCGGCGCGTCGAAGATCGGCTGATCGCCTTTGCGGACGCTCGCCGAAAGTTTGGCCTGCCGGTCCGCGAAGGAACGCACGCGTGAGCGGATCTCCTGCGATCGTCCGGCGAATTCTACTGCGCCTCGAGCCCGGCCGCGGCGCCGACGGCCGTCTGGCGGCGGCAGCCCGCCTCGCCGCCGCTTTCCACGCCGAACTCGCCGCCCGCCTCGTCGCTGACACGCGCGTTGAGTCGGCCATGGCCTTCGCCGAAGCGATGTTGAAGACGCAACACGCCCACACGACGGCGACCGCCGAAACGATCATCCGTCGCGCCGAGGCCACATTGCGCCGCTCGATCTCGTCCTTCGCCGAACGCGAGCGCGCGGCGTGGAGCTTCGAAGTCGTTCATTGCGCCGGCGCCCTGACGAGCAGCGTCGTCGAGTCCGAAGACTTGGTCGCGATCGAACTCGCGCAGCTCGAAACCAGCCTCTCGGATCTCCGCGAGGAAGTGAACTCGGCCCTCGCTCAAGCGCGCGGCGTGCTCCTGTTTCCGTCCGCCAACTACCCGGCGAAAGGTCCTGTCGTCGCGATCGTGCCGGACGACGCCAAGGCGAAAATCCTCACCGAAGTGAGCGGGCGGATCGCCGCCGCCGTCGGCGAACAACTGACGGTGCTGATCCACGGCCTCGCCCACGACACGGCGGGTTTCGCGACTATGATCCGCACGCGCCAGGCCGTCCTCGCGATCGCCGACGCCAGCGACCCCCTCGTCGAAGAATTCCTCCGCCGCCCGCGCTTCCTACGCGAAATCGCCGCGCCACTATTGCTGTTGAAGTCCGAGACCATGACATGAACGCACCTCTCGTCCTGATCACCGGCGGCGCAGGTTTCATCGGATCCCACACGACTGACGCCCTCACGCGCGCCGGCTACCGCATCCGCATTTTCGACTGCCTCGACCCGCAAATTCACGGCGAAAGCCGGGCGTTTCCGAAACATTTGGATTCGAGCGCCGAGCAGATGCGGGGCGACGTCCGCAACACGGACGAACTGCGCCGCGCTCTTGAGGATGCACACATGTCTGTCACTTCGCCGCTCTGACCGGCGTGGGTCAGAGCATGTACGACATCTCGAACTATGTGGACGTCAACGCGCCCTTTGATTTACGTCACGCTTGGCTCTTCCGGCGCCGCCAAACAGCTGCCGGCGATCCTGCAAAGTCTTGAGTCGCTGGGCGCGACGGTCGTCGTCGCAACGGCAGGACGGATTCAGATCGACGCACGTCCAAACCTGTTCACGGCAGATTACCTACCAGGCATCGAACTTTCCGCACGTGCATCAGCGGTTATTTGCAACGGGGGCAGCGCCACTGCCTATCAGGCCGTTAGCCAAGGCGCGCCCGTGGTGGGACTGTGGAGCAACCTCGACCAGTTCTATACGATGACGACGTTGGAACGGGCGGGCGCCGGAATTGGCTGCAGCGCGGTCGCCTTCGACCCCGCGCGATGCAAAACGGCCATTGCGACCATCCTCGAAAACCCAGAGTACCGAGCGCGATCAAGCGAACTGGCGCGATTATTCAATTCGCACGACGCCGGCGAACGATTCCGGCGCTTCGTTCGCGGAACAGTTGTCTAGTGCTGCAGGACCGACGCGTCGATGTCTTCGACGCGCGTCTTGCCGATCAGCGCCATGCTCGTGCGTAGCTCGCGCTTCATCGTGTTGAGCACGCCTGCAACGCCCGCTTCGCCCTTGGCGGCGACGCCGTAGACCCAGGCGCGGCCTATCATGCAGGCGTCGGCGCCGAGAGCGAGCGCCCGCGTAACATCCTGGCCCGAGCGGATGCCGCCGTCCATCAGGACCGTGACCTTCGAACCGACCGCTTCCGCGATTTTCGGCAGCACCGAGATCGTCGATCGCGCGGCGTCGAGCTGCCGCCCGCCGTGGTTCGACACGACGATGCCTTCGGCGCCGGCGGCAGCGGCCTCACGCGCATCGTCCTCGTCGAGAACGCCTTTGATGATGAGCGGCCCCTTCCACAGGCCACGCACCCATTCGAGATCTTTCCAGGTCACGCTGGGATCGAGCGCTGTCGTCGTCCAGGCGAGCAGTGCGCCCAGCGACGTCGCGTCCTTCACCACGCCCGCAAGATTACCGAACGTCAGAGGTCGTCCCTTGACGCCGACGTCGTAGATCCATGCCGGATGCCGCGCGACGTTCCAGCCGAGCCGCATCCGCGCGATCGACGACAGTTGCACGCCGAACCCATTGCGGATGTCGCGATAGCGCGTGCCGAGCACCGGAAGGTCGACAGTAAACACGAGCGCGCCGCAATTCGCCGCCGCTGCGCGCGCAATGATTTCGCGAACGACGCCGCGGTCGCGCATCATATAGAGCTGAAACCAAAACGGCCTCGATGTCGCCCGTCGCACTTCTTCAATGGGACAGATGCCGACGGTCGAAAGCGTAAACGGAATCCCCGCCTTCTCCGCGGCGCGCGCGGCCTGCGCTTCCGCCCGCCGCGCCATCATTCCGGCAAAGCCGACCGGCGCCAGGATCAACGGCAACTCCATGCGTTGCCCGAAGAGCGCGACCGACGTGTCGATGTGCGAAACGTCGCGCAACACCTTTTGCTTGAGCGCCAGCCGCTGAAGATCGTTCCTGTTCGCGTTGAGCGTCGCCTCCTCGAACGCTCCGCCGTCGACATAGTCGAACATCACGCGCGGCAGGCGTCGCCGCGCAAGTTCGCGATAGTCGAGCACGGAGGCGGGGGCGAGCATGGTCAATCCCGACGAATCTGATTTTGGAGCGATCGCTTTATCCGACGTAGCGGCGCGCAAGTCCACCGACGGTCTCGAAGAACTCGCCGACCGTTTCGTCGATGATCTGCTTCACCGGCTTCACGCTGTCGATGCGCCCGGCCACCTGCCCGGACAGCGCAATCGACGACTCCATATCGCCGCCGAAGTAAAGATCTTTCGCGTGTCCGAATTCGGCCATCACCGGCGGCCCCTGATAGCCCGGAACAAGCTCGCGCTCGAGCCGCGCCGTCTTCTCGGTACGAAGCGCCCGAAGCGCCGGGCGAGAGAACTGATTGAGGAATACGGTGCCGGTGTCCTCGGCCTCGACGATCGCGAGCTTCCAATTCTCGTGCACGGGCGACTCCGCCGCCGACACCATACGCGTGCCCATCTGCACGCCTTCCGCGCCGAGCGCGAAGGCAGCCGCCATCGACCGCCCGCACGTGATGCCGCCCGCGGCGATGATTGGCACGTCCACCTTCTCCCGCACGAGCGGCAGCAACACCATCGACATCACCGGCTGCGGGCTCTTGAACCCGCCGCCTTCGCCGCCTTCGACGACGAGTCCGTCGACGCCAGCCTCAACCGCTTTGAGAGCCGCCTTCAGCGTCGGAACGACGTGAAACACGGTCAGCCCCAGCGCCTTCAACTCGCCGCAGAACTTCGAAGGATCCCCCGCTGACGTCGTGACGAAGGTGACGCCCTGCTTGACGACCGCGTCCTCGACGAATTTGACGATGTTGGGATCGCGCACGAAGGCGAGCGCGATGTTCACGCCGAACGGCTTCGACGTGAGTTGCTTCATCTTCTTGATCTCTTCGCGCACGGCGTCGAGTTCGCCGGACGAGGTTTCGATGACGCCGAGCCCGCCCGCGTTCGACACGGCGGAGGCGAGTTGCGACCGCGCGATCCACCCCATCGGCGCCTGCACGATCGGGTATTGAACGCCCAGCAGGCGCGTAATGCGATTGTCGAAGCCCATGGTTCTCACCAGCCCCTTTTGATCGCGACGGTGCGCCGAAGCTTCACGGTGAACACGCGCCGTTGGTCGCGCAAGATTACGAGCTCCACGGAACTGTTCTGCGGCCCCTGCATGCCGCGCGCGAAGAAGTAGAACGGAACGCGCCCTGCGGCTGAATAGTCACCGTCGATGGCAATGACGGCGTCGCCCTTCTTCAAGCCCGCCTCCGCCGCGGGGCTCCCGCCCTTCACCTCCGCAAACACCGGAAACGGCTCGGCCTCCGCCAAGCGCGCGCCGATGCCGTGGGGATCGTAGGGCGGCGGCGCATCCGCACGCGCCAACACCGCGAACGCTGCCAAGCCCAAAGCGAAGATCGCCGATCGCATCATCTTGCTCGTCTCCCGGAAAAGTCAGCCCCCGCAACATAGCCGAACGTCACCCAATTGATACACGCTCGGCATTGGCCACTCTCCTCGCCCATGCCATCATTGATCCCATGGGGGATATCGAAGCCGTCACGACGATCCTCAACGCGTTGGGGCTGTACACAACGATCGGCGCCGTGTTTGCGATCGTGTTTCTGGCGTTCGGCCTTGCGCGCATCGACCACGGCGCGAAGGGTGCAGGTTTCGTCTTTCGCCTCGTGATCTTGCCTGGGCTTATCGCTCTCTGGCCGGTGATGCTCGTCCGCTGGATCGTGGGCGGCCAGCCGCACGGAGGTTGACCATGCGGCTTTGGCAACGACGGACACACCCTTGGATCTGGCTGCTGGTCGCGGTTGCAGTCGCCGTGGTGCTTGCGGCGCTGGTCCAGCACGACCCCTCGCTGCTCGACCTAAGGTGAGGCGATGGCGGCGACCTACAAGCCAGTCCTTTGGAACAGGCACAAGCGCGTCTATGACGTCGTCTTAGGTGTCGGCATCGCGCTCTATCTTGCGATCTTCATCGCCGTCGGCATGGCGACCGCCGACAGCGCCAACACGTCGATCGAAATCCTAGCCATCAGCGCGCTCGGCGCCTGCGC
>QKCS01000007.1 GCA_003246795.1 Alphaproteobacteria bacterium | reverse complement strand
CAGCGGCAGTGAACTTCGCGCTAAGATTGTCGTTGCGCACCACCGAGAGCGGCGACACGAACAGTCGGTAACATCACCGCCAGCGAAACAGCCGATCGTCTAACAACGGCCTACCATCATCAGAAAGCACAGATGGTCCGATACAAATCGTTTGCATATCGCAACGCGGAAGGTACGGCGATGATTGCGTTGATGATCGCCGTCGGGATCGCGATGAGATTCTACTTTGAGCGCTCGCCAATCGAGATCTTTGTCGGACTCTTTCTTGCGCCTTTTATCTTCGCGCCATTCTCGAACATCTGGGCGCGCATCCGCGGCCTCGAACTCGTCGAACGATCCGAGGAGTTGCCGCGGTATTGTCGCGTACTCGCGGAACAACCGGCGTGGCACGTCATCGGCGCCAATGTATTGCTGTTGGCCCAAGTGATGCTCATCCTCGCCTTGAGCGTCTCGCCTATCGATCTCTGGCCGACCGTTGGATCGATAGCCGCCGCCGTCGGGTTGTTCTTGGGCGCGCTCCCGAACGCGGCGCCACGCCGATCGACTACAAGCGCGAAGATTTCACACGCGTGCTGCCCGGCGGATTCGACGTCGTGTTTGACGGCGTCGGCGAAGACGACTACCGCCGGTCCTTCGCGGCGCTCAAACCCGGCGGCTTGGTCTGCGCCTATGGCTACACGGCGGGCGTTCGGCCGCAGCGCCGCCCGCTCGACGTGCTCACATGGATCGGGCGCATCTATCTGTCGCGCCAGTTGTTGAGCTGGTTGCCCGGCGGCAAGCGCGTCCTCATCTATTCCATCAACCTGATGCGCGCCCGGCATCCCGCTTGGTTCCGCGAAGATTTGGGACGGCTCTTCGCGCTCTTGGCCGAAGGCAAGATCCGCCCGCGCGTCGCCGGACGAATTTCCTTTTCCGAAGTCGCCGACGCGCATCGTCGGCTCGAGGAAGGCGGTCTCGACGGCAAGCTCGTCTTATGCCCCGATCTTCCCGCGCGCACCGGCGACGCTCGGATGCCGCGCACGGCCGCCTGAGCGCCGCCGCACATCCGACACTTCTGTGTTCTATTTCGCGTTCGCTTGTTGGCGCGCGAGTTCCTTTTCGAACGCCTTCTCCAGCGCCGCGTTGAACCGCTGAAGCGCGCCCGTATCGACGAACGCGTCCACATCGCCGGCAAGCCGGCGCGCGCGCTTGGCCTCAAGGCCGAAGAAGCCCGCATGGTTGGCGAGGAAAACGTCGGCGTCGAACTTGCGCACGCGCGCGAACGTGGCGCGATAATCCGCGACCATGCCGGGATAGGACTCCGGCACCAGCGATTGGCCCGCCACAGTCGCACTGCAATGGATGAACGCCGTGTGCGGCGCGCCGTCGGCGTCCGCGACCTTCAGGCTCCACGACGTGCACCCGGCGGTGTGGCCGGGCGTCATGTGCGCGACCATCGTCACGCCGCCCACCTCGACCGTCTCGCCGTCGCCGATCACGCGGTCGACGCGCACCGGCGGAAAGTGCATGCCGGCGGAAGGCCCATAGGCGATCTCGCCCGCTTCCAGCGTCGCCCGGTCGCCCGCGCTCGCCACCATCGCAGCACCGCTCGCGCGTTGAAGACCGGCAAGCCCGCCCGCGTGATCGAAATGCGCGTGGCTGTTCAGCAGAAACTTCACGTCGCGAATGTCGAAGCCTAGCGCGTGGATGTTCGCGATGATCTGCGGCGCCGTCTGCGGCAGCACGCCGTCGATAAGAATGTGCCCTTTCGGCGACGTGACGAGATAGGCGCCGACCTCGACCGTTCCGACATAGTAGATGTTGCCGATGACGTTGAACGGCGCCAACGGCTCGTTCCATTTCATGGAAACCACTATCGCCGGCAGCGGGGCACGCTCCGCCGCATCGATCTCCGCATCGCTCGCCAATGGCGGCGGCCCAGCCGCTGCGGCGCCAACGGTCAAGGCGGATAGGATGAAGACGAGCGCGAACCTTCTCATGTGCGCAGCCTACCGGCATGCCGGACGCAGCGGAAGGTGGCACACAAGGCCCGATCCCCTTCACGCCCGCGTCCGTTGATGCCAAAACAACCGAATAGCGACAAACGAACAACGGAAGGACCATCATGAAAATCGACAACACCACCGCCGCCGTCGTCACCGGCGGGGCGTCGGGTTTGGGCAAGGCGAGCGCCGAGGCGCTGGCGAAGGCGGGCGCGAAGGTTGCGATCTTCGACATCAACGACAAGGCGGGCGAGGCCGTCGCCAAGGAAATCGGCGGCGTCTTCTGCAAAGTCGACATCATGAGCGAGGAAAGCGTCGTCGCCGGCTTCGAGAAGGCGCGCGCCGCCCACGGCCAGGAACGCGTCTGCGTCCACTGCGCGATGACCGCGCGGCGCGGCAAGACGCTCTCCTTCGACAAGGAGACGCACGCCTATAAAAGGACGCCCACGGAGGATTACGCCTTCGGCGTCCAGGGCATCCTGGTCGCGAGCTACCGCATCGCCTCGCTGTCGGCGCTCGGCATGGCGGGCGCGCAGGCGATGGAAGACGGCGAACGCGGCCTCATCGTCCTGACCGCCTCGGTCGCCGCGCAAGACGCGCAGATCGGGCAGGTGATCTACGGCTCCGCGAAAGCGGGCGTGAACGGCCTCGTCCTGCCGATGGCGCGCGACCTGATGGACGTCGGCATCCGCGTGAATTCCATCATGCCCGGCATCTTCGCGACGCCCTTGATGCTGGGCGCGCCGCAAAAAGTGCTGGACAGCCTCGCCGCTTCCGTCCCGTTCCCGAAACGCCTGGGAAAGCCCGAGGAATTCGCGAGCCTGGTTCTCGAGCTCACGCGCAACACGTATTTCAACGGCCAATGCCTGCGCCTGGACGGCGCGATCCGCATGGCGCCGCGATAGGCGATCGCCCGGCGCCTGCGCGCAGCCGTCAGGACTGCGCTTCTCTGAATTGCATCACGCACAGCAGCGCGGCGATCGCCGCGGCGGCGTAGCTCAAGAACATGGGCACGTGATAGCCGTTGACCACGATGTCGGCGCCGAAATAGATGCGCGCGCCTTGCGCCAGAGCGATGGCGCCGAACAACATTGCGCCGATCGAGG
>QKCS01000132.1 GCA_003246795.1 Alphaproteobacteria bacterium | reverse complement strand
CCAAGGTTCAGGCACATGCGAACCGAGACCGGACTGGCGAACGACCCGCCGATAGTGATCCCGTGCTCGTCGAACGTCCGGATGACGCCATCCATCAGCGTATTGCCCAGACCTTGCCCGCGGCAATCGGGGGACGTGAACAGGGCGCCCCACCATGCCCAGGGGACGGTCTGTCCGTCGATGGTCGCCGAGTCCGAGAGCGCCGCCATGGAGGCGACAATCCGATCGCCGCGCTGCAGGTAGAAGAAGCACGGGAAGTCGTCGTAGATGTCCGGGCAGGAGTGGAGCAACGGGAAACAGCGGGGGTAGTGCTCGTCCGCGACCTTGAGGCGAAAGAGCGCGGGATGGCTGGCCTCGTAATCCGCCAACTGACCGTAGAGAAGATGCTTGTACTCGACGTCCACGGAACGGGTCCTTTCGGGATCCTACGAGCGCCGCAGCCCGCCCGCCGGTGCGCGATCGACGCGGGTGCATCACGTGTCCGCGACCGAATTGCCGCGTTGAACCGTTCCAGCGTACGCCACGGCTTCGAGTCGCGAGAAGCCAATTCTGCCGCACCGCGCGCCCACCGGCGCGCGGCTCCTAGCGCAGCGCCGCCGCGATATTCCCACCGTCTACCGTCAGCACCGCCCCGGTGGTCTTGCGCGCGAGGGCCAGCGATACGAAGGCGTCGGCGACATCACCCGCGCGAACCTCCCGGCCCAGCAGGTTGCCGGCCATGTAGTCGCGCTCGGTCACGCCTCGCGCCTTCGAGCGACTGGCGATCATGTCGTCGGTCAGGAGGCCCGAGCGAATGCGATCCGCGTTGACGGCGTTGGCGGTGATGCCCTCCGCACCATAGTCGACGGCGTACTGCCGCATCAGGGCCACGGTCGCGGCCTTCGGCAATCCGTACGGACCGAAATTCGAGCCGGGGTTGACCGCCTGCTTCGAGGCGTTGAAGAGCAGGGCGCCACCCGTGCCCTGCGCCGTGAACAGGCGAACGGCCGCCTGGGCCACGTTCTGATGCGCGAAGAAGTTGAGTTCGAAGCTACGCCGGAGAAGTTCGTCGGGCACCTCGCCGATCTTTCCCTGCCACGCCGCGCCCGCGTTCGAGACGACGATGTCCACGCCGCCGTAGGTCTGCGCGATCGTCGCGAAGGCGGCATCGACCGCCGCGCGGTTCGTCACGTCGCAGCCGATCCCCAGGCCGCCGAACTTCTTCGCCGTCGCGGCGGCGGCCTCCGCGTCGAGGTCCAGCAGCACGAGATCCGCGCCCCGCCCATGGAACGCGGCGGCGATGGCTCCACCGATGGTTCCACCCCCGCCGGTCACGGCGACGACGTGACGCTGCAGGGGCTTCTCCGACGCCTTGCCCAACTTGGCTTGCTCCAGGGACCAGTATTCCATGTCGAAGATCTCGGACTCGGTGACGCTTTCGAATCCCTTGCCGCCCTCCGCGCCGGTGACGACGTCGATCCATGTCTCGGCGATGTCGGCCACGACCCCGGCGTCCCGGTGCGATGCGCCGAGGCCGAAGAGCCCGACACCCGGCACGAGCACGACGCGAGGCTGCGGGTCCAACGGCTCCCGCTTCGGAGTTGCGTCGGCGTTGTGACGCTCGAAGTAGGCGCGATAGGCGGTCTGATAGGCGGCAACCGCCTCGCGTGCGCCCGCGCGGAACGCATCCAGCCCGTCGGCGTCCGGCGCGGGCACGATCAACGGCCAGGGCTTCGTCCGTATCACGTGATCGGGGGTGGCGACGCCGCCCTGGCTGTAGCGCGCGAGGTCGCGGCCGTTGACGAACGCCATGATTTGTTCGGACGTTCGGTGCTCCAGCACGAAGCGCTTCCAGCGCCCGTCGTCCCGGTCCACGGGAACGGCCACGGCCCCGCGGATCAACGGCGCGACCGCCGCGACCTCGGCCGGCCGCTTGGGCAGCTTCGCGGGCACGAATATCGCCGGCGTCTCGCGGCCGAGCCAGTCTTCCGCCAGGGTGACGAGCGCGATCATCCGGTCGTAGGCTTCGCGCGCCGACGCGCCGAAACTGAAGATCCCGTGCTTGAGGAGAACCAACCCTTCACACGTTGGGTTGGCCGCCTGCACGTCGCGCGCCAGTTTGGAGAGGGCGAAGCCAGGCATGACATAGGGCACCAGGGGCGCGCGGGCTCCGTAGACGGCGCCGCACACGCGGTCCCCGTCCGGGCGATCGCACAGCGCCAGGACGGCGCTCGCGTGCGTGTGATCGATGTATGTGTGGGGCAGAAAGGCGTGCAACAGCGTTTCGACGGACGGCGTGGGCGACGCCTGGTCGATGAGGTTCCCGCGTTGCAGGTTGACCATGTCCTCATCCCGCAGCGCGTCGAGCGCCGCCAGGCGACGGAGCGGCTCCAGGCGCACCGCCGGCAGACCGGCCGGCTCGATGCGCGCCATGTCCCAACCGCTGCCCTTGACGCACAGCACGTCGACGTGGTCGCCCATTTGGTCGCGGACCACGGTCTTGACGGACGTATTGCCGCCGCCGTGCTGCACCAGCCGCGGCTCGCCGCCCAGCAACCGAGACGTGTAGACGCGCAGCGCCACGTCCTCGTTCACACCGCGCGCGGCGTAGTGCTCCACCATCGCCCGCGCATCGCGGTCGGACCAGAGATTTTGCATCGCACCTCGTTCGTGGTCTGGGAACGCCGCGCGGCATCGCGGCCGACGGCCCCGTATCGTCGAGAGATCCGGATTGTGGCGGGTAGCGAGGCGATGACGCAAGCCCGTCGGATCGAAGGCGTGGGAACGATTGAAGCCCGCTTGGGGGATGCCGGAGCCCGGAATGCGCCCCGAACGCGGATTTCACCTGAAGCGAGGTCTCGAGACCAACGCGACGCGCGGTAGGGGATCGACCGCGCGATGGGCGTCTCGTCGAGACCCGCGTCGCGTCACTCCGCGTCGTCTTGCCGCAACGCGGCGATGTCCCGTTTCAAATCGAGAATGAAGTTCTCCCGCGGCTGGGCGCTCCGCTCCTCGAGGGCGATCGCCTGGCGAAGGAGCGCGACGGCTCGCTCCTGGTCGCCCGTCTCGCGGCAGAACGAACCCAGGGACGCGACCGCCACGCTGGAAT
>QKCS01000175.1 GCA_003246795.1 Alphaproteobacteria bacterium | reverse complement strand
CAGGCTCCAGGAAGCTCTGAACGTTCACGAAGGCGAGGTCGTCCTGTTCGCGCGTCGAGACGACCCCGATCGAAGCATTCGCCGGCAGATCGAGCTTCGTGCGCGACCACTTGCCGCCGACATGGGCGTAGGAATAAAGCGCGCCCTTGACGTTCTCGTAGACCGCGAGAACGAGCCTGTTGCGCGTGGCCGCCACTTGCTCGATCGATTCACGGGGTCCGGGCATGTAGACGAGCGTCGCCTTTGCCGACGACGGATCCTTCTTTAACGCGGCGAGATCGAACGAGAGCAGCGCGCCTTTCGCGAACGACGCCCCCTGCCAGGTCCAATCGTCTTCGAGCGTCAGAACGAGTTGACCCTGGACGAAGTTGCGAACGCTCGCCTTCAACGGGAACGGCAGGCGCACCGGGCCTTTATCGGTCGACAGGTAATACTCCGTCTCGAAAAACGACGGATAGCGTAGGAACATTACGGCCTGAACCGCACCGTCTTCGTCGCGGAAGATCGACGCACCCGCCGCGACGTCCTTTTCGGTTCCGCGGTAGACTTCGACTGCATCCTCCAGCTTCGTGCCGCGTTTCCATACTTTGACGACGAAGGGATAGCCGGACTCCGTCATGGTGCCCGGGCCCCAATCGCGCGCGAGGTAGAGCGTATCGGCGTCGAACCAGTCGGCGCTTTGCTTACCTTCGGACAGACGCACGCCGTTCTCAACGAAGGCCTTCGCCTTTACGTCGAACTCGCGGATCTCGACGGCATCCTTACCGCCGTTGGAGAGACCTACGAGGCAGAGGCGTTCGTCAGGCTCTAGGCAGCTGCTGCCCTTGTAGACCCAATTCGCATCCTCGGCTTTCGCCAAGGCGTCGATGTCGAGGACCGGCTCCCAGCCGGGTTCGGCCTTGCGGTACCCGTCGACCGTCGTGCGGCGCAACAGCCCGCGCACATGCGCGTCGTCCTGCCAGAAGTTGAAGACGTCGCCGGCGCGAAAGCCCGGGTTCGGAATGCGGTCCTTCGCCTCGAGAATGGCGAGCGCCTTGGCGTGCAACTCGTCGTAGCGCGCGTCGGCCTGGAGGATCTTGAGCGAGCGTTCGTTCTGCGCGCGCACCCAGTCGAGGGCCTTCTTGCCTTCAACCTCTTCGAGCCAGAGGAAGGGATCGGCGTCTTCTGCAAACGACATGCTGACCGCAACGAATGGAATAACGGAGAGGAAAAGGAAGAGAAGCTTGCGCACGGCGCCCCCACGCATCGACGTGAACGTCCAACGCGGCGAGGATTACCGGGATTTCCGCGCCCGGGGCAACGGCAAATCTTCGTGATCCAACTCTAGAGCGCGTATTTCAGGCCAAGCCGCTCCAGCATCTTGCGCTCTTCGGTGATGCACGCGGCAAAACTCGGGCGGGCGTGGGTCGTTTTGAGGAAGCGGACGAGATTCGGGTATCGCGCCGGGTCGGGCGCAAAGCCGGCGTGGGCCGCGTTCACGAAAGGCGATGCGACGGCGATGTCGGCGATCGTCAACGTGTCGCCGATAAAATGCTCGCGACCGCCGAGTTCCTTTTCGAAGAACTTCAGGAAGCGAGGCGCCTTGTTCTCCCACGTGTCGGTCGCGAGATCCTTGTCCGGCTCCTTGCGCATGAGCATGTTGACGACGACGGCCCGGAAGAGGCCCCCGCCGATCGTGGCGATGAAGTCGCTGTCGGCATATTCCTCGAGCCAAAGCGCCCGGCCGTAGGCGAACGGTTGCGACGGATAGAGCGGCGGGTTCGGGTGCTTGCGTTCGAGATAGGCGCTAATCGCCGACGAGTCGGGAAGCGTCGCATCCGGACCTTCGCTTTCGTCGCGCAGCACCGGGATGCGCTTCAGCGGCGAGAGTTCGTGAAAGTTCTCGGGCGGCGAAAAGGGACTGATCGGGTCGAGTTTGTACTCAAGCCCTTTTTCGGCCAGCACCACGCGCACTTTGCGCACGAACGGGGACAGGCCTGCTCCGTGGACCGTGATCGTCATCGTGTTCTCTAACAATGGCTGTTACCGTCGCAGTGTGTTCCACCGCAGCGTCTTTGCGCAAGACATCCGGCAAGGGCGCGGGCGGCGGACCCAACTGGAGCGCGAAGGCATCTGCCGCCCAACAAACGTCGAAGGAGAAGCCGAGTTCCACGGCCTTCGCCGGTAGAATGCGTTGCGACGCCAGAAAGATCGAGCTCATCTCGCCCAGCGTCATTTTGAGGGCAAACGATGGGACCTTCAGCAGCAACGGGCGACGCAACGTTCGGGCGATGGCGCGTTGAAAGTCCGCATGGCGCAGAGGTTCGGGCGCGACGGCATTTGTCGGCCCGCGCCAGCGCGCATCATCGATTGCGGTGACGATCATCCGAACGAGATCATCCCGCGTGATCCAGCTCATCCATTGACAGCCGGCACCCAGGGTCGCGCCGAGGCCGAAGCGGGCGGGCATCGCCATCATCGGCAACGGACCGCCGGACTTGTCGAGCACCAAGCCGATGCGGAGATTGACGACGCGCGTGCCACTGGCCGCGGTGGGCGCCGTCGCCTCCTCCCACGCCTTGCACAGGTCGGCGCCGAAGCCGCGCCCCACCCCATCTTTTTCGCTCAAGGCGTCGTCGCCCCTGTCGCCGTAGAAGCCGATCGCGGATGCGCTGACGAGGACCGTCGGCCGGTGCTGAAGCGTGTTCGTCCATGCGACGAGCCGTTCGGTCAGGTCCACGCGCGAGCGCCAAATCTGCGCGCGGCGGGCGCGGGTCCAGGGCAAGCCGATGATCGGGGCGCCCGCGAGATTGACGATCGCATCGATGCGCGTTTCGGCCGGCAGGGCGTGCAAATCTTCGATGTTAAGGACGCGAGCGCCGAAGAGCGCGCGTGATTGGCGCGCGTCGCGCGTCAGCACGATGACGCGGTCGCCGCGCGCCAGCAGGCGTTCGACGAGGGCCGTGCCGATGAAACCCGTCGCGCCGGTGACGAGCACGGTGCGACCGCTCGGATGCGCAGCTTCTCTCGGCGCACGGTGTCGCGCGAGGGCACGCACGGCGAAGGCATTGCGAACGGCGAAGGCGAGCACGCCGATGCTCGCCGCGGTC
>QKCS01000315.1 GCA_003246795.1 Alphaproteobacteria bacterium | reverse complement strand
AGGTGGAGAGCATCGTCTCCCCCTCCTTGCCCGCAAGGCCCTTCGCCCGATCGAGCGTCGAGAACGGCATCAGCGCATAGCCGACGGCAAGCCCGCCCGCGGCCGCAACGCCGCTGATGATTACAAACCGGCGTGAGAGCGCCATGGCAGGTTCCTTCCCTAAGCGGCCGCGAGTTTCTGACCCGTCGTCAGATCGAAGTTCTTGAACGGCAGTTCGCGAATGCGCTGGCCCGTCAACGCGAAGATCGCGTTGCCGACGGCCGCCGCCACCGGCGCGGTCCCCGGCTCGCCCGCGCCGCCCATCTTCGCGCCCGACTCGATGAAGCGCACCTCGTGGGCCGGCGCGTCGGCCATGCGCACCATCTCGTAGTCCGGGAAGTTCTGTTGAACGACCCGGCCCTTGTCGATCGAGATTTCGCCGTAGAGCGCGGCGGTCAAGCCGTAGATCGCGCCACCCTGGATCTGCGCCGTGAACGTCGCGGGATTGACGACCTCGCCCGGATCGACCGCGCTCCACATCTTGTGAACGCGCACCCGCCCGTCTTCGCCGATCGAAACCTCGGCCACTTGCGCCACGATCGACGCGAACGCCTCGCGCATCGCGATGCCGCGCGCCCGGCCTTCCGGCAGCGGCGTGCCCCATCCGGACATCTCGGCCACGAGTTCGAGCGCCGCCTTGTGGCGCGGCGCCCCCACGAGATGCCTACGGCGGTACTCAAACGGATCCTGTCCCGCGGCGTGCGCAAGCTCGTCCATAAAGCACTCGATGAAGAAGCCTTGCTGCGTATGATCAACGCTGCGCCACGCCCCCCATGGAATGGGATTCGTGTCGCTGGCGAAGCGCGACGCGCGATTGGCGAAGTCGTAGTTGACGGTCAGCGCCTCCGGCGGATCGTGCTTTTCCGTGAAGGTGTGAAGCCACGCCGCCACGTGCCCGTCATCGTCCAACGCCGCCTTCATCCGCGCGACCGACGCGTGGCGATAGAAGCCTTGCGTCATGTCCTCTTCGCGCATGAAGACGACCTGCACCGGCCCTTTGACCTGACGCGCGACGTCGATCGCCTTCCTCAAGTAATCGTACTGGCTCGGCAGCCGACGCCCGAACCCGCCGCCGATGGCGGTGTAGTTGAGCGTGACGTTCTCGATCGGCAGGCCCGCATATTGCGCCGCCTGCGCCCGCGCATCGAGTCCGCCCTGGAAGCCGCCCCAAATCGTGAGCTTGTCGCCGTCGAAGTGGGCGGTGCAGTTCATCACCTCCATTGTCGCATGCGCGAGATAGGGCACACGGTACGACGCCTCGACGACGCGCTTGGCGCCTTTGAGCGCGGCATCAACGTCGCCCGTCGCGTGATCTTCCGTCAGATCGCCCTTGTCGAGCGCCTTCTCCATCCCCGCGAAGATCGAAGCTTGCGTAACGTTTGCGTTGGCGCCGTCGTTCCAAACCGGTTGAAGCGCCAAGAGCGCTTCCTTCGCGCGCCATGTGTTGTCCGCAACGACCGCGACAGCCGCCGGCATTTTCACCACCTGCTTCACGCCGCGCATCGCCAACGCAGGCTGTTCGTCCACGGACACGAGCGTCCCGCCGATCACGGGCGAGGCTGCGAACGCCGCGTGGCTCATGCCCGGAACGCGCAGATCGAGCCCATAGACGGCGCTGCCGTCGCACTTGCCCGGAATGTCGAAGCGCGCGGTCGGCCTGCCGCAAATTGTATAGTCCTTCTTCGCCTTGAGCGGCGGATCGATCGGCGGATCGTACGCGGCCGCTGCGGCCGCCATTTCGCCGTAAGTCGCCGACTTGCCGGACGCATGCGAAAGCCGGCTCTCCTTCGCCACGACCTCGCGCTCGGGCACGCCCCAGGCCGCGGCCGCAGCCTTCACCAGCATGTACCGCGCCGCCGCCCCCGCGACGCGCATACCGCGAATGCCGGTCGTCCTCACCGACATGCTGCCGCCCGTCGTCTGCAGATTCATGTATTCGGCGATCTTGCGCGTCGAGAACACGGCCGTGCCCATCAGGAAGCTCGGGATCGACGTGTCCCCGCGCAGATATTCGAGCGCCATCGCACCGTTCGCGAACGCCATATCGGGCGGCGCCTGCTCTATGCGCACCAGAGACCAGTCGGCGTCGAGCTCCTCGGCGCACATCATCGGCAGCGCGGTATGCACGCCCTGCCCGATCTCCGCATGCGGCACGAACACCGTCACCGTGCTGTCGGTGCCGATGCGAACCCAGGCGCTGAGCGGCACCTCACCTTCTTTGGCGAGGAGCTTCTTCGCCCGATCGATTGTCGTCCACGGCATCAGCGCGTAGCCGACCGCAAGCCCGCCCGCGGCCGCGACGCCGCCGAAAATCACCAATCTGCGAGAAACCATGGCTCACCTCATGCCTTCGCGGCGAGGTGAATGGCCTCGCGGATTTGCACATAGGCGCCGCAGCGGCAGATGTTCGTCATCGCCGCGTCGATATCCGCATCCGTCGGTTGCGGATTCTGTTGCAGCAGAGCGACCGCCGCCATGATCTGGCCCGACTGGCAGAAACCGCATTGCGGCGCCTGCGCGTCGATCCAGGCCTGCTGCACCTTGTGCAGCGTGTCGCCGTCCTTCAACCCTTCGATCGTCGTGATCGTCTTGCCGGCGGCGAGCACAGCCGGAAACGAACATGTGCGCACGGGCGCACCGTCGACGAGCACCGTGCACGCGCCGCAGGCTGCGACGCCGCAACCGTACTTCGTACCCGTCATGTTCAAGACGTCGCGCAGCACCCACAACAACGGCATGCCGTCTTCGACGTCGACGTCGTGCGCCGTCCCGTTCACATTGAGCGTAATCATCGAGCGACCCTCCTCGCTATCCGTGTTCGTTGTTGCCCCTTCGCACTCTTCGGCGCGGACGTCGCAGCGCCCGCGCAAATCACGTCGACCATCCGCGCGAACGCACGCGCATATTTCGCTTCGCCTTCACCCGCATAGGCGCTCTTCACGCCCTTGGAGGCGACGATCAGCATTTCCGTCAGGTCGCGCGCACCAATCCCCGCACGCAGCTTGAAGCGCCCCGCCCGCACGTAGCGATCGATCACGCCCTCGATTTCCTTTTCGAACTTGCGCCCGAATGCGG
>QKCS01000075.1 GCA_003246795.1 Alphaproteobacteria bacterium | reverse complement strand
ATCACGCCCGTCCGGCTTGACGCGAATTTTGCAGATACGTTGAAGCGGGCGCTCGACGGCGGCGACGTCGCGTCGCTGCAGCTTCGGCTCAAGGACGTTTCCGACGACGAGATCATGCGCGCAGGCGAGACGCTGATGCCGATCGCACGGGCGCACAACGTGGCCTTCATCGTCAACGACCGTCCCGATCTCGCCAAGAAGATGGATGCCGACGGCGTTCACGTGGGGCAAGAGGATACGCCTTATGCGGAGGCACGGCGCGTTCTGGGACCGGACAAGATAGTCGGCGTGACGTGCCACAACTCGCGGCATCTCGCGATCGAGGCGGCGGAGGCGGGCGCGGACTATGTCGCGTTTGGCGCGTTCTTTCCGAGCGCCACGAAAGAGGCCAAGACGCGTGCAGAGCTCGAGTTGCTTTCGTGGTGGCAGGAGATGATGCAGGCGCCCTGCGTCGCCATCGGCGGCATCACGACGGCGAACGCGCGGCCGCTGGTCGAAGCCGGCGCCGACTTCCTGGCGGTCGCGAGCGGCGTTTGGGACCACGCGCAAGGGCCCGCCGCAGCGGTCCAGGCGTTTGACGATCTCTTCGATTCCCTCGGCAAACGGTCGGTTTCGCGCGATTGAACGGGCTCAGGCCGCCTGATAGGTTCCGCGGCGTTTCGGGGCGGACTTTCCGCCCCTTCTCTTTTTGGTATTCCGAACACGCGATGAAAATTGCTGGCAACGAAATCAAGCCGGGCTCGGTGATCGAGCACAACGGCTCTCTGTGGGTCGCGGTCAAGGCCGTGTCGGTGAAGCCCGGCAAGGGCGGCGCCTACAACCAGGTCGAGATGAAGAACCTGTTCGACGGCACGAAGCTGAACGAACGATTCCGGTCGGCCGAAACGGTCGAGGCCGTAGAGCTCGACTTCAAGCCCTACACGTTTCTCTACGCGTCGGGGGACATGCTGACCTTCATGGACCAGGAGACGTTCGAGCAGATCGAGATCGCGTCCGACTTCATCGGCGATCGCGCGGCGTTCCTCGCCGACGGCATGGAAGTGAAGGTCGAAAGCTACGAAGGCCGGCCGATCGCGGTGAAGCTTCCCACGCAGGTGACGCTGACCGTGGTCGAGGCCGACCCGGTGGTGAAGGGGCAGACGGCCGCGTCGTCCTACAAGCCCGCGAAACTCGAGAACGGGCTGCGCGTGATGGTGCCGCCGTTCATCGAAACCGGCGTCAAGATCGTCGTGGCGACGGACGACGTCAGCTACGTCAAGCGCGCCGAGTAACGATGACGATCACCACACCGCTGATGAACGTGATGGTCGCCGCCGCCCGCAAGGCGGGGCGCGTGATGAAGCGCGACTTCGGCGAGGTGGAGAACCTTCAGGTCTCGCGCAAGGGCCCGGGCGATTTCGTCACGCAGGTCGACATCAAGGTCGAACGCATCCTGCGCGAGGAACTGATCCGCACGCGCCCGCATTACAGCTTCGTCATGGAGGAATCCGGCGTCGTCGAAGGACCGGACAAGACGCACCGTTGGTACATCGATCCATTGGACGGCACGACGAACTTCATGCATGGCGTGCCGCATTTCGCGACGTCGATCGGACTGGAGCGCGAGGGGCATCTAGTTGCGGGCGTCATCTACAATCCGATCACCGACGACCTCTTCATGGCCGAGAAGGGACGCGGCGCGTGGCTCAACGACCGGCGGCTGCGCGTTTCGGCACGCCGCGACCTTGCCGATGCCATCGTCGCCACGGGCATCCCCCATCTCGGGCGGCCGGGGCACGACGCGTTTTCGGCCGAGCTCGCAAACGTGATGAACCAGGTCGCGGGGGTGCGCCGGTTCGGGGCGGCCTCGCTCGACCTCGCATGGGTTGCAGCGGGACGCTACGACGCGTTTTGGGAACGGGGCCTTGCGCCGTGGGATTTGGCGGCGGGCATCGTCATCGCGCGCGAGGCGGGCGGCATCGTCAGCGACCTCAACGGCGCCCAGGACATGCTCGCCAACGGCAGCGTCTTGGCGTCCAACGGCAATCTGCACGGGCGCATGCTTAAGGTGCTCAAAGGGCAATCCGGGGCGTGAAGTTCGTCGCCTGATCGGCTATTTTTGTCAGATGCGAGTCAGTTTGGTCCTGGCGTCCCTCGTTGCTGCGTGCGCGGTTGCGTATGCGCAGGACGACGGGCCGTCGGCGGGCTCGTCCAGCGTCATCATCGATCTCGACGCCCTGCCCGTTCCCATGCCGCGCCCGAAGCCCTCGCCCGGCGAGATGCGGCCGCTGGCCCAAGCGCGTCCACGGCCGAAGCCCGCCATCGAAGACGTCGCGAGCGCGGAAGCGGACGACGTCCCCGTGCCGGAGACCAAGCCGGAGGTCGAAGTGGCCGCCGTCGCACCGGCCCAACCCGTCGCGACGCCACGACCGGTCTCCGCGCCGCCGGCGACCCGGCGCACGCCGGAAGTGCCCGTCGAGATCGTCGACGAAGAGCCGACGACCGACGACAGCATCGGCGTCGAAATCACCGGCGTCGCGCGCGATCCGTTCAAGAAGCCCGTCGATCCCTTGGACGGCTTTTTGGTGATGAGCCGCGTGCGCTTCTCGACCGGGAAGTCGGACCTGCCGGCGAAGGGGCGCGCGGTCTTGGATAATCTTGCGCAACGGCTGATGGCCTCGACGGTCCGGGTGCGGCTGGCCGCGTTCAGCGGCCGCGCGGGCGATCTCTCCAGCGAGTCGCGGCGGCTGTCGCTCGCGCGGGCGCTCGCCGTTCGGTCCTATCTCGTGTCGAAAGGCGTGCCGGTCGAACGGGTCGACGTGCTCGCCTTCGGCGGCGCGACCGACGGCGTTAGCGATCGCGTCGACGTTCTCGTGCGCGGAATCTGATCAGCCGTCGCCTTCGACCGTGCTGATTTCCACTTGCCGCATATCTTTTGGCGACGTTGCTATGCGCGTGCTGAACGGCGACCAATCTTTTGCCTTGATCCACTCTTCGTCCGGTCGAACGGTCCAGTGATAAACCACCTGTCCCTGGCTGTTGCTCATGTCGAACCGGATCGTGGGTGCCGGTCGATCCTGCTCGCTATCGTTGATGACGTCGCCTTCGATCACGAGGATTTTTTCGCCTCGCTCGAAGTCGATCCGCGCGACGGCCGCGAGCCGCCATCC
>QKCS01000295.1 GCA_003246795.1 Alphaproteobacteria bacterium | reverse complement strand
GCCTCCAAGTCCTTGCCGAGCTGGACCATGTGCTCGACGGTCGCGGCGTGATCGACGCGCTCCACCATCTGTTCGATGATCGGGCCTTCGTCCAAATCGTCGGTCACATAGTGGGCGGTCGCGCCGATCAGCTTTACGCCGCGCGTGTGCGCCTGCTTGTAGGGGTTCGCGCCCTTGAAGCCCGGCAAGAACGAATGGTGGATGTTGATGCAGCGCCCGCCGAGGCGGCCGGACGCTTCGGGCGTCAGCACCTGCATGTAGCGCGCCAGGATCACGAGTTCGGCGTGTTCGCGTTCCATGGCGGCGAACATCACCGCCTCGGCCTGGGCCTTGCGCGTGGGATCGACCGGCTGATGGACGAAGGGAATGCCTTCGCGTTCGACGAGCGGCTTTGCGGCGTCGTGGTTCGAAATCACCGTCGCGATCGTCATCGGCAGCGCGCCGGTGCGCACGCGATAGACGAGATCGGCGAGACAGTGGTCGAACTTCGAGACCATGACGATCGCGCGCAGCGGCTCGCCCAAGGGGCGCGCGTCCCAGGCGCATTCGAAACGTTCGGCGACGGGCGCGAAGGCCTTGGCGAAGCCCGCGGCGTCCCATGCGCCCGTCGTCGGGCGAATGACGGTGCGCATGAAGAAGCGGCCGGTTTCCGGGTCGCCGTATTGGTGCGTCTCCTCGATGAAGAGGCCGCGTTCGGCCAGGCAGGCGGTCACGCCCGCGACGAGGCCCGTGCGATCCGGGCAGGAGATCGTCAGCACGACCGAGTTTTGCGTCATCGCTATTGTTACTTGTTGGATTCGCGGTGGGCGAGGTGGTGGCGGATGACTTCCTTGACGATGAAGTTCAGAAACTTCTCCGCGAACTCGGGGTCGAGCCGGGCCCGTTCGGCGAGCGCGCGCAGGCGGGCGATCTGTTCGGCCTCGCGCTCGGGATCGGCGGGGGGGAGCGCCGCGGCCGCCTTGAGCGCGCCGACCTGCTGCGTGAACTTGAAGCGCTCGGCCAGCAAATGGATGAGCGCCGCGTCGATGTTGTCGATCGAGTCGCGCAGGCGTTGCAGTTCGCTCAATGTGGCCTGGTCCGCCATGTCGGGCTTTCGGGTTTCGTGGCTTGGTTTGCGAGGTTAAGCACAGGCCCGCGGCCGTGTCAGCCTCCGCCGCCCGGGGATGGTTATCAGGCGGCGCTGACTGCGTCTCGCCGGGTAACGATACGGACCGCGGGAAGCGTCACCGTCACGGTCGTTCCCTGACGCGGCGCGCTTTCGACATGCAGCGCGCCGCCGTGGAGTTCGATGAGGCCTTTGACGATGGGCAGGCCGAGGCCGGTGCCCTGGTCCTCCGTCGTGGAAATGTCATGGCGCGCCTGGCCGAATGACTCCAGCACCTTCTCCATGTCTTCGGGCTTGATGCCGACGCCGGTGTCGGCCACTTGGAGCGCCACGCCGTCGCCGTCGCGGAGCACGCGCATGGTCACGCTGCCCGCGTTCGGCGTGAACTTCACCGCGTTCGACAACAGGTTGGCGACGATCTGGCGCAGCGCGCGCTCGTCGGCGCGAACGGTGACGGGCGCGGGGGCGTCGAGCGACAGCGTGAGTTGCTTGCCGCGCGCCTGTTGTTCGACGAAGCGCAGCGCGTCGCGCGCAAGCGTGACGAGATCGACATTCGTCTCGTCGAGGTCGCGCCGGCCGGCTTCGATCTTCGACAGGTCGAGGATGTCGCCGATCAGGCCGAGCAGATGCTTGCCGCTGTAGTGGATGTGGCCGCCGTATTCGGCGTAGCGCTCCGTCGCGTCGCCGAAGATGCGGTCGCGGATGATTTCGGCGAAACCCAGAATCGCGTTCAGCGGCGTGCGCAGCTCGTGGCTCATGTTGGCCAGGAACTCCGACTTCGCGCGGCTGGCGGCTTCGGTCTTTCGCTGCGCGGCCCGCGTCGCGACGAGCGCCATCTGCAGGCGGTCGATCAGTTCGCGCTTTTCGAGGCGAAGGCGAAGCATCTCGTCCGCGAGCTGCCAGACGGTTTTGACGTAGAGCGCGACGAGGACGACGTAGCAAAGCTGAAGGAAGGCGAAGCTCAGAGCGACGGGATAAGGTTCGTGCGCGAGCGACAGATACAAGAACAGCGCCGAGTAAGGCGCGAGGTTCGTGACCGCGACGGGTAGGCTCGGCGCCGACTGCGCGCCGGCCGAGGCGATGCTCGCGGCGACCAGCACGTAGAGCAGCACGTTGTTTAGCCGGTCGCCTTCGACCCAGAAGAACGCCGAGATGGATCCGAAAGCGAACGACGACACGAACAGCGCGACGCAGATCGCGGTCATCCAGCGGGCGACGCGTCCGTAACGGCCTTCGTCGCGCAGGAAGGCACGGATGGTGAGGATCGTCACGCACCACGCGGCCAGGGTTGCTGCGGCCCACAGCAGGATCTCCGTCACCGGATGCCACGCGGACATCAGCGCCACGAGCCCGGCGATGATGACGGGCAGGGGCAGGAGGTTGGAGTAAAGGTATTTGGCGGCGGTTTCGAGGTGGAGCGCGCGTAGTTCCCCGTCCTGCGAAAGCGCGGACGTGCTGCTGCCAACGGCGCCGGAAGGCCGGGTCATCGAAATCTCACACGCGGAACGTGGAAATTCTAACGCCGGCTCGTTAATGCCCGGCTTAGGGAACCGGGACGCCGATCGTCGGCGGCGGCCGTTTTGCGCGGCGCGCGAGGGGCTGTTAAGGCGGACGTAACTCTAACGCGCGGGAGCCTCAGCCATGTCCCAACAGAAAGACGTTCTTCGCCGGGTCGCCGCCGCTGTGAACGCGCGGCGCGGCGAAGACGCCGAGCGTTGTTTCGGGGACACGTTCGTGCTGCACGATCCGAGCGCGCCGGGCTGGCCGCGCGGGCGCGAAGGCGTGCACAAGATGGTGCAGTCGTTCTTCGACTTCGCGCCCGACACGACGCTCGACATTCTGGACATGGTGGAGGAGGGCGACCGGGTCGCCGTGCGCTGGCGCGTGTCCGGCACGCGTGAAGGGGCGAAGACGATTGCCGCCATCGTGGCGATCTATCGCTTCGCGGACGGGCTGATCGTCGAGGATTGGGGGACGTCGGCACGCGCGCCGTGGGACGACGCCTAGGCGCCGCGCGACAACTGGAACTCCAGATGGCCTTTCACGG
>QKCS01000210.1 GCA_003246795.1 Alphaproteobacteria bacterium | reverse complement strand
GCTCCAATGCGTGGCGACGCGCTTGCCTTCGAGTACGCCGGTCGCGGCAAGGAGGAAGGCGCCGGAGCAGACGGAGCACGTGCGCTTCGCTTCATTCGCCGCTGCCGTGATCCAGCGCATCAGCGCCTTGTCCGCGAGCGCATCGCGCACGCCCACATCGTCGCCGCCGGGCACGATCAGCGTGTCGACCGACTTCGCGGGCACCGCGCGCAGACCCTCGGCGTGAAGCGCGAAACCGGCCGTGGTCGCGACGGCGCCGGCGTTCGTCGCGACGAGCCTGATGCGATAGGCCTCGCGGCCGATCAGCTGGTTCGCGCTGCCGAACACTTGGCCGGGTCCGACCGCGTCGAGCGACTGCAGGTTCGGGAAGATGGGGATGGCGACGGTGTGCGGCTTGGTCATGGCAGAAAACATCGATTGATTGTCATTTCTGCCACGGCGGCCGGGTGATAGCAAGTGGGCCTGACATTGGAGGTTTCCATGACGCAGCCGTTCCACATCGGGTTTCTGCTCTATCCCAATTTGACGCAGCTCGACCTCACGGGGCCCGCGCAGTTCCTGTCGCGCGCGCCCGGGGCGAAGGCGCACTACGTGTGGAAGACGGTCGATCCGGTGCCGTCGGACGCGGGACTTTCGCTCATGCCGACGACGACGTTCAAGGATTGTCCGCAGCTCGACCTCATCTGCGTGCCGGGCGGGCCGGGACAGACCGCGCTGATGAGCGACGAAGAGACGCTGAGCTTCCTGCGCAAGCAGGCAGAGAAGGCGAAGTACGTGACGTCGGTGTGCACCGGGTCGCTGATCCTGGGCGCGGCCGGTCTCATCAAAGGCTACAAATCGGCGTGCCATTGGATGTGGCGCGACATGCTGCCGGCGTTCGGCGCCATCCCGGTCAACGCGCGCGTCGTCAAGGACCGCAACCGCATTTCGGGCGGCGGCGTGACCGCGGGCATCGACTTCGCGCTCACCGTCGTCGCCGAGATCTGGGGCGAGGAGGCGGCGAAATCGATGCAGCTCTTCTTCGAATACAATCCGCAACCGCCCTTCGATTGCGGCTCGCCCGAGACGGCGGGCGCCGAACGGGTCGCGAAGGCGAAGCAAGCGCTCGCTGGCGTGCTCGCCGAGCGCGAGAAGGCGATCAACGACGTTGCCGCGCGGCAACGGGCAGGTGCTTCATGAGCGAACGGGTCTTGAGCTTCCAGTTCACGCGGTTCCTGGTCGCCGCGGCGGTCGTTCTGATCGCCGCGGGCGCCGTCGCTATCGGCGTTCCAGGACCAGTGTGATCCACCCTTCGAGGGCTGCGCGTTTGACGAGGCGCAGCCCTTGCGCGCGCGCCATGGCGAGGATGCCGTTCGCTTGTTCGTCGAGGAGACCCGACAGGATGGCGTGGCCGCCCTTTGCGAGGTTCGCTTTGATGCCCGGCATCAGTTTCATCAATGGACCGGCGAGGATGTTCGCGAAGACAAGATCGTAGGGGCCGTTCTCCGCGATCAGCGGCGTCTTGAATCCGTTCGCCGTGGCGGCGCGAAGGTAAGGCGACGCGCGGTTCAGCTTTGCATTTTCGATCGTCTTCTGCGTCGCGAGCGGGTCGATGTCGGTGGCGACGGCGGGGCGGCGGGTCAGGCGCGCGAAAGCCATCGCCAGCACGCCGGTGCCGCAGCCGAGGTCGAGCGCATTCTTGAACGTGCGTCGTTTGGCGAGGGCTTCGAACGCGAGAAGGCAGCCTTTCGTCGTGCCGTGGTGACCGGTGCCGAAAGCGGTCGACGCCTCGATCTTCAGACCGATGGCGTTCGCCGGCACCTTCTTGGCGCTGTGTTCGCCGTAAAGGAAGAAGCGTCCGGTCTCAACCGGCGGCAGGCCTTCGAGGGCGCGGGCGACCCAATTCTCGTCCTCGATCGGGATCACGCGCATCGCGACGCCGACGCGGCGTTGCAGGTCTTCTTCGTCGGGCGCTTCGGTGAAAAAGGCTTCGACTTCCCACAAGCCGCGTTCGCCGAGTTCGAAAGCCGAGACGACGGGCGGCGGTTCGATCGCTTCGAGCGCTTCGCTCAAGCGTTGGGCGTCGAGCTTCGGCAGCACGGCGCGTGCCTTCCAGCAAACGGGCATGGCTTCATGCTCTGGCGAGGAAGGAGGCGATGACGCGCTTCTCGCCCGCTTTTTCGAAGTCGACGGTCAGCTTGTTGCCGTCGATCGCCGTGACGCGGCCGTAGCCGAACTTTTGGTGGAACACGCGTTCGCCGCGTTCGTAGGTCGCGGCCGCGGGGTCCGACGTCGCGACGAGTTCGGCGTGCGCCTCGATCGTGGGGCGCGAGCCGAAGACCTCGCCGCGCCGCGCCTGGGCGCGCTGCCAGCCGGGCGATGAATAGCCGCTGTCGAACACCGGCGCGGTCGACAACGTCGACTGGCCGTAGGGCAGGCCCGGGTCGCTTTCGACGACGATGGCCTCGGGCGGGAGTTCGGCGACGAAGCGCGAGGGCATCGCGCTCTGCCACATGCCGTGGACGCGGCGGTTGGCGGCGTAGGAAATCTTCGCGCGTTCGCGGGCGCGGGTGAGGCCGACATAGGCGAGACGGCGTTCCTCTTCCAAGCCTTGCACGCCGTTTTCGTCGAGCGTGCGCTGGCTGGGGAACAGGCCTTCTTCCCAGCCGGGCAGATAGACGGTCGGGAACTCGAGGCCCTTGGCGCCGTGCAGCGTCATGATGGTGACCTTGTCGGTCGTGTCCGACTGCTCGATCTCCATGACCAGCGAAACGTGTTCCAGGAAGCCGCCGAGCGAGTCGAATTCCTCCATCGAGCGGACGAGTTCCTTCAGGTTCTCGAGCCGGCCCGGCGCCTCGGCCGAGCGGTCGGCCTGCCACATGGCGGTGTAGCCGCTTTCGTCGAGAACCATTTCGGCGAGCTCAATGTGGCTGAGCGCGGTCGCCTGATCGCTCCAGCGCGCGAAGCTTTGCACGAGGTCGCGCAAGCCGGAGCGCGTTCGGGCCGGCACTTCGTCGGTCTCGGTCAGCGCTTTGGCGGCGGCGAGCAGCGGCGATTTCAGTGCGCGCGCCATCTTGTGCACGGCTTGCAGTGCGGCGTCGCCGAGGCCGCGCTTCGGCTTGTTGAAAATGCGCTCGAAGGCGAGGTCGTCGTCGGGCTGGGCGACGACGCGTAAA
>QKCS01000364.1 GCA_003246795.1 Alphaproteobacteria bacterium | reverse complement strand
TGCCCGTCGTCCTCGTGCAGGAAAAGCATGTATTTCGGCATCGGATATCTCCCTTAAAAACTTTCTGCTCTCTCATGACGAGCCAAAGCTGCGGGAATCGACAAATCGCGCCGCCTTGGCTTGTCGCGGCGCGGCGGTTAGGTTCCGCGCGTCGTCAAAAACCGGACACCGCCATGACCATCCGCCCGCGCCGCAGCGTCCTCTACATGCCGGGATCGAACGCCCGCGCTTTGGAAAAAGCGGCGAGCCTGCCTGCCGACGCGCTGATCCTCGACCTCGAGGACGCCGTCGCGCCGGACGCGAAGGATCTCGCGCGCGAGCAGGTTTGCGCCGCCGTTAAGGACAAGCGCTTCGGCAAGCGCGAGGTTGTCGTCCGCGTGAACGGCCTCGACACGCCCTGGGGCCCGAGCGACATCCAGGACGCGCTGAAGGCGGGGCCCGACGCCATCCTCGTTCCCAAGATCAATTCGGCCGCCGACGTTCTGCGCGCGAACTCGCTCGTTGCCGGTGCGCCCGCCAGTCTTGCGCTCTGGCTAATGATCGAAACGCCGCAAGCGATCTTCCGCGCCAATGAGATCGCGGGCGCAGGCGGCCGCTTGACCTGCCTTGTGATGGGTACGAACGACCTGGTGAAGGAACTGCGCGCGCTTCACACGCCGGGGCGCGAACCGCTTCTCGCAAGCCTGAACCTCGCGGTGCTCGCCGCCCGTGCGCACGGCCTTGCCGTCATCGACGGCGTTTTCAACGAGATCGCCGACGCTCAGGGCTTCGAGGCCGTTTGCCGCCAGGGTAGGGCGCTCGGCTTCGACGGGAAGACGCTGATCCACCCCTCGCAGATTGAGGTGTGCAACCGCGTGTTCTCGCCCGATCCCGAAGAAGTGATCCGTGCGCGAGCCGTTCTCGCCGCGTTCGAAAAGCCGGAAAACAAAGGTAAAGGCGCCATCGCCCTCGACGGCCGGATGGTGGAGCTGCTGCACGCCGAAATCGCCAAACAAACCGTGGCGTTGGCCGACGCGATCGCCGCGTTGGAGAAGCGCTGAAACCCCGTCATTTTGCCCTATTTGCCTGTGAATGCTATTGTAATAGAGACGGCTGGGGCCGGGCCTTATTGAGTTTGAGGCTCGGCCCCGCTTTTTGGGAAGCCCGCCAATCGAGCTGGGCGTTGAGAACGGCAACAGGACGTGGGGTCTATCATGGTTAAACGCCTTATCGCCTCGTTGGGGCTTCTCGCAATTCTCGTGTCGCTCACGGCGCCGGCTTTCGGCATCGAGGACATCGCGACGCGCCGGGCCCGCAAGAAGATCGAGGCGCAGAAATATCCGCAACAGGCGTCCGAGGCGCTTCGAAACAACAAGCCGGACGAGGCGATCGAACTCTTCACCAAGGCGATCGACTCGCGCGCCTTCGACGACCAGCCCCAAACGCTGGGCGAACTCTACTACGGGCGCGGCAACGCCTATCGCCAGAAGAACGATTGCGTATCGGCAATCAAGGACTACGACAAGGCAACCGAAACGCTGCGGGAAGGCGATCTCTATTTCACCCGCGCCGCCTGCCACCTCGAGCTCAATCAAGACGACAAGGCGTTGGCCGACTTCAATGAGGCGATCAAGATCGACCCGGACGCCGTGATATACCGCAACGCCCGTTGCATCCTGCTGTTCAACCGCAAGAATTTCGCGAACGCCGTTCCCGATTGCGAAAAGGCGGTCGCAGCACAACCCAACGACAAGAACCTGCTGACGGCCGCCTCGCAGGCGAACGAACAGATCGGCAATCGCGAACGCGCGGCCCAGCTGTATCGCCAGCTCTTGGCCGCCGATCCCGGAAATCAAGTGGCGACCGAAGGGTTGCAGCGCGTCGGAGGTTGAGGCGCGTTCAAGCTCTGTTCATCGATCTCGACGTTTGAATGGTCTCAGTGATCCATCGGCCGCGCGCCTGGTCAAAGGAGTGGAAGACGTGAAGCGACTGGTGATTTCGATTGCGTTGATTGCATTGTCCGCAACGCCCATGTTGGCCGAAACGCCGCTGGCACAAACGCCGCCATCGAACGGCGTGACGACCGGAAACCCGCCGGTCCGCTACGACTGGCAGGGCAATCACAAGAAGGCGCAAGCCGCGCTGAACGCGCGCGACTACAAGACGGCGATCAAGCTGTTCACCGAGATTCTCGAATCCGGCCGCCTGCCGAAGTCGTGGCTCGCCGCGACGCTCTACATGCGCGGCAAGGCCTATCGCTCGTCGCGCCAGTACGCGCTGGCGGTTGACGATTATCTCGCGGCGCTCAAGGCCGATTCGAAGATGGACGTCGCCTACTACGAGCTCGGCGCGACCTATCAGGCGATGAATCAGCACGCGAAGGCCGCGCAGGCGTTCGGCCAGGCGATCGGGATCAAAGGCAACAACGCGGACTACTACTACGGCCGCTGCGTCTCCTACAGCTGGCTCGGCAACTTCAAGTCCGCGATCTCCGATTGCGAAGCCGCCGTCCGCTTGCGTCCGCGCGACGCCGACATGCTGGGCGTGCTTGGGCGCCTGTACGAAGACAGTGGCCAAAAGGCCAAGGCGATCGAAACTTACAAGCTGGCGCTTTCGATCAACCCACGCCAGGCCGAAGCGCTCGACGGCATGAAGCACCTGAAATAAGGGCGGACCGCGCATGACGACGGCCGGCGCCGGAAACTTCTTCGAGGACTTTCGCGTCGGCCAGAATCTGCAGCACGGTGCGCCGCGCACGCTGACCGTCGGCGACCAGGCGCTCTACACGGCGCTCTACGGCGCGCGCTTCGCCTCGCAGAGTTCGGCCGAAATCGCCCGCGCGCTGGGCTTTCCGTCGGCGCCGCTCGACGACCTTCTGGTGTTTCACACCGTCTTCGGCAAGACGGTGTCCGAGGTCTCGCTGAACGCGATCGCCAATCTGGGTTACGCCGATTGCCGGTTCCTGAAGCCGGTGTTCGCGGGCGACACGTTGTCGGCCAAGACGCAGGTTCTGGGTTTACGCGAAAACGCCAATCGCGAATCCGGCATCGTCTATGTCCGGTCGACGGGCCTCAATCAGCATGGCGAGGAAGTGCTGACGTTTGCCCGTTGGGTGATGGTGCGCAAACGCGCAAAGGATACCGACGTCCCGACGGCGAGCGTCCCCGACCTGCCGAAGACGGTCGCCGCCGAGGTGCTC
>QKCS01000152.1 GCA_003246795.1 Alphaproteobacteria bacterium | reverse complement strand
ACACGGCCCGCGTCGCGCGCCTCGACCGCGTGAACCAGCAACTGCGTCTGCTCTACGGCCCCTTGAACGCGCTGCTCGAATCCTCCGCCGCCGCGTGGAACGCGTTCACCTCCGCCTATTGGCCCGCGCACGGCCAGGCCGCCTATTTCGCGAAGGGCTTCGAGACGACGGACGAAGAAAAGGCGCGCTGGCGTCTTTGGATGCGCGAGGTCTTCCATCCGATCAACGCCAAGATGGAACGCGTCATCACCGAGAACCTGGACCTCGTCGACGGCGGCGAGATGCCGAAGGCGTTCGTCGACGCGCTGGCCCACATCTCCGCCTACCACGCGGTGTTGAGGAAATGGGACGCCGGCGACTTTGCCGAGCACACGTCCATCATCAACTTCCCCGCCGCCGCGCTGAAAGCCGCGGTGAAACCGGCGTACGACCGCCTGCTGCACGAACAGGTGCACCTGATCGCTTCGACTCAGAGAAAGCGCTAAGCTTCGCCCGCTCAAGCGGACGCATCGCCCTGGAAAACGACCACGCCAAAGCCAAAGCGGCGCTCCGCCACAGCGCGCTCGTCCAGCGCGACCGCGCGGGCGAGGCGGCAGGCCCGAAGGCCGCGCTGATGATCGCGCGCCGCGTGCTCGGCGACTTCGTCTTCATGAAGGGCGCGATCATCGCGGGCTACGCCGCCGTGCGCGGCGAGGCCGATCCGTTCCCGCTGATGGCGGCCCTCAACGGTCAGGGCCATCCGCTCTGCCTGCCCGCGGTCGCCGGCGACGATCTCGTCTTCCGCGCATGGAAGCCGGGCGATCCGCTCGTCGTCGGCCGCTTCTCGATCCCCGAACCCCACGCGCACGCGAAGGAACGCCGCCCCGATCTCGTTCTGGTTCCCTTGATCGCCTTCGATCGCCATGGTTATCGCCTGGGCTACGGCGGCGGCTATTACGATCGCTACTTGAGCCGCCACCGCGCAAAGCGCACCATCCGCGCCATCGGCATCGCCTACGCGGGACAGCGCGTCGACGACCTCCCGCACGAGGACACGGATCAGCGCCTCGACGCCGTGGTGACCGAAGAGGGCGTGATCAGATTCGAAAGGGACTGACGTTTTGAGACTTCTGTTCTTGGGCGACATCGTCGGCCGCGCCGGCCGCATCGCCGCCATCGAAGCCGTGCCCGATTTGCGCAAACGCCTGAGCCTCGACTTCGTGATCATCAACGGCGAGAACGCGGCTGGCGGCTTCGGCATCAACGAGGAAATCTGTCAGGCGCTCTTCAATGCGGGCGCCGACTGCATCACGACCGGCAACCACGCCTTCGATCAGCGCGACAAGATCGACGTCTTCGACAGCGAACGCCGCCTGCTGCGCCCCGTGAACTACCCGAAGGGCGCGCCGGGCAGGGGCGTGGGCTTGTACGAAACGGGAAGCGGCAAGCGCGTGCTCGTCATCAACGCGATGGGCCGCACCTTCATGGACGCGCTCGACGATCCCTTCGCCGCCGTCGACCGCGAGCTGGAGGATTGCCGCCTCGCCTGGGGCTGCGACGTGGCGATCGTCGACATGCACGCCGAGGCGACGTCGGAGAAGATGGCGATGGGCCACTATTGCGACGGCCGCGCCAGCTTCGTCGTTGGCACGCACAGCCACGTGCCGACCGCCGACGCGCAGATCCTGCCCGGCGGCACCGCGTACCAAACCGACGCCGGCGCCTGCGCCGACTACGACAGCGTCATCGGCATGGAAAAGACGGAGCCCATCTCCCGCTTCGTGCGCAAGGTCTCGACCGGCCGCTTCAATCCCGCCCAAGGCCCCGCGACCGTCTGCGGCGTCTTCGTGGAGACGGACGACAACACGGGCCTCGCCAAGCGCATCGACCCGGTGCGCGTCGGCGGACGCTTGAAGCCGACGTTGCCGGAGTAAGCTCTCCCTTCTTCGTCATGGCCGGGCTTGACCCGGCCACCCAGGGCCACGCGCTCAAGAAGGGCCCCTTGCCTGAAGCCCCCGGCCTGGGGTTTATCACCCTCCCGAATCCCTAAATCTCGCAGAGAACGCAGCGATGGCCGGCCACAGTCAGTTCAAAAACATCATGTTCCGCAAGGGCGCACAGGACGCGAAGCGCTCGAAGCTGTTCTCCAAGCTCGCGCGCGAAATCACGGTGAGCGCCAAGTCGGGCCTCCCCGACCCGGAAAAGAACCCGAAGCTGCGCGCCGCCATCCTCGCCGCGCGCAAGGAGAACATGCCCAAGGACAACATCGAACGCGCGATCAAGAAGGCGCTGGGCGGCGATGCGGAAAACTACGAAGAGGTCCGCTACGAAGGCCGCGGCCCCGGCGGCGTCTCGCTGATCGTCGAGGCCTTGACCGACAACCGCAACCGCACGTCGGGCGACGTGCGCTCGCTCTTCTCCAAACACGGCGGCCAGGCCGGCGAAACCGTCGCCTACATGTTCGACCGCCTGGGCCAGATCCAATACCCGGCGGACGCCGGCACGGCCGAGGCGATGCTCGACGCCGCGATCGAAACCGGCGCCGACGATTGTCAGTCCACGGATCAAACCCACGATTTCACCTGCGCGCCCGACGCCCTGAACGAGGTGCGCGAGGCCCTGGAAGCGAAGCTCGGCCCCGCCCAAAGCGCCAAGCTCGTCTGGCGCCCGCAGACGACCGTGCCCGTCGAAGGCGACGCCGCCGAAAGCCTGGTCAAGCTCCTCGACGCCCTCGATGACCACGACGACGTCCAAACCGTCTTCGCCAACTTCGAAATGTCAGAAGCCACGAT
Source organism: Alphaproteobacteria bacterium (assembly GCA_003246795.1). Lineage (GTDB taxonomy): Bacteria > Pseudomonadota > Alphaproteobacteria > Micropepsales > Micropepsaceae > SZUA-430. The sequence goes on along the minus strand of QKCS01000152.1, from coordinate 410 downwards.
GGCCAAGCTGACGGCGTAGTGCCGTCTAGCGTCATGCGTCTCCTATAGAGGGCCGTGACGCATGACGCTGCGGGGCGCGAACGCGGAAACGGCGTGACGCACATGTGACGCGTGCCGTGACGCCCCCGTGACGCTGAGACTTTCCCGCCGCTGTGCCGACGAAAAAGACCGTGACGCGTCACGGCCGTTTTGGCCCCACTTGCCCGAATCGCGCTATGGTCTAAGGGGAACATTTCAAGTACAAGTCCGCCGATGCCCCCCACGCCTGCGACGCGAATCCTTGGCCTCGACCCCGGTCTCCGCCGCACCGGCTGGGGTGTGGTGGCGCTTGAGGGCACGAGGCTTTCCTACGTCGATTGTGGGGTGGTGACCTCGGCGGGCGAGGCGAGCCTGGCCGCGCGCCTGCTCGA
>QKCS01000296.1 GCA_003246795.1 Alphaproteobacteria bacterium | reverse complement strand
AGACGCGTCCGTCGGCCACGACCGCCTGCAATGTCGCGAGAGCTTCGAGGCCTTGCGTCGGGTCTTCGCCGAAGACGAGGAAGTCCGCCGGCGCGCCGGGTTCGAGCCGGCCGAGCCCGTTCCGCAAATCGCCGGCGTTGCCGGAGCTTGCGATCCTCCAGACGGCTTCGAGCGGGATGCCGGCGTCCGCGAAGAGGCGCATCTCGTCATGAACGCCGGCGCCGGGGATCACGAAGGCCGTCATCGTGTCGGTGCCGATGTGGAGCTTCGCGCCTTCGTCGTAGAGGCGTTTCACGAGGCGCTTTTCGCCCGCGACGGCCGCCTTCAAGTTGGCGAGGTTCTCGGCGCTGGTGTCGCGCGGCAGGCCTTCAACCGGATTCCAGATCACGTCGGCGAAATAGCGCGGTAGGAGCGTCACTTGAGGCGCGCGGCGCATCGCGTTGTAGTCGTCGTAGCTGCCGGCCTTCTGCGTGGTGACCAATGTCGGCGTGTTCGCGGCGCCCGCGTCCCGGACGGCACGCACGGTCCGGTCCAGCTGGGCGTCGTCGAAGTGCGGCCATCCGTCCATCACGGCGGGGAAGCCGCGCGGGTCGGCGTTCGGCACGAACTGCGCGCCGGTGAAATGCTGCACGTCGCCGATGCCGCCGGGATAAGGCACGGCGCGCGGCACGTGACCGATCGTAGGCAAGCCCTCTTCCTGCGCGGCGGCGATGAGCGCGGCCAAGACGTCGGGCGCGAGCGCGTTGTAGATCTTCACGCAATCGTAGCCGGCCGCCTTGATGGCTTGGACCGCGGCCTTCGCGTCGGCGGGGTCGGTGACGTGGCGGGTGTTCTCCCACGTCGTTTCGGGGCCGTCGACGAACGGTCCGCAGGCGAAGATGCGCGGACCCGGAAGTTCGCCGCTCTCGATGGCGCCGCGCAAGGGTTGAATGGTCTTGCCATCGATGTCGCCCGCGTCGCGCACCGCGGTCACGCCGTGCATCAGAAAGAGTAGCGGAAAGAGATCGCGCGGCACGGGCAGCGATTGCGGCGGGTGATGCGCGTGCATGTCGACGAGACCGGGCAGCACGTACATGCCGGCATAACGGCCCGTGTGCGTGTCGTCGCTGGGGGCGATGGTGCCGATGCGTTCGTTCGATATCGTGAGCGTTTGGCGCGCGAGGCGGTTCTCGCCCGGTTGAATGATCGTCACGTGATCGAACGTGCCGCCTCGCTCGGGGACGTGTTCGGGCGCCGGCGGTTGGAGAAGCCAATAGACGCCGGCTGCCACCACGACCAGCACGAGGGCCGCGACGCCCGCTGTCCATCCCAAGATTCTCAACATGGGTTTCGTCCCCCGGTCAGACCGTGACCAGCATAGACCCCGACGGGGTCTGAGCAAGCATCGGCGCCTTGCTCTACGTGCTCCGGTTCGCTTGCGCGCGCTTGATGATGGCTTCGACGACGTCCGTCTTCGCGTCGCCCGCGGATCTTTCGGCTTCGCGTTCGAACTGTGCGGCTACGCGGGATCATAAACGTAGAGTTCGATCGCCGTCCCTTCTTCGCTCATCGCACGAATTTGCTCGCCTGTTGATTGTTTGGCACGCCTCGATTGACGCGGCAGACGCGAGATCGTGTTGCGTTAACGCATCGAGAGTATCGGACTTCGAGTCGCGAGTGCTATGATCTCGTCCGTACGAGAGGTGAAGTCGATGGCCGGCGCAGGCGCCGATCCGGGCAGTGGCGGCTTGAGGGCGGGACCAGTCGTGTGGCTCGCCGGCGTAGTCATTGTCGGCGTCGCAGCGTTCTTGACGGCGCGCGCGATCGACGGTGCTGGTCACGCGGTCATGCGCGAGACGCCGTCGGCCACCGCGTTGTCGGCGCATTGTTCGCAATATATCGCGCTCGCCAAACAACAGTACGGACGGAACTGGAAATACCGGCTCGATCCGCGCAGCGGTTCGATCTGCGCCGATCAAGTGCAACAGGCATGGGACACGCAGTGGCGTCCGGGCGCCGACCCGCAATCCTTGCCGCCGGTCATCGAGCCCACCGAACAGCCGCTGGCGCCGGCGCGGCAGGTGCTCGTGCCCGTCGAACCGCAGCCGGCGCATCTCGCCCGGTCGGACACGTATTGCCTCAATCTCGTTTCGTTGGCGAAGGCGAAGCACGGGGCCGGGTGGCGGGAAACGATCACGCCCGAAGACGCAGCGGCGTGCCGCGTGCGGATCGAACAGACGCTGTCGCGCTGAGGATTATTCGTTGCGGCCGGTGCGCGCCGCGGTGCACAGGTGGCAGACGTCGTTGATGACGATCTCGCCGCGGCCGGGGCCGACCTTGATGATGCCCTGGCGGGCGAGCGCGTTCATTTCGCGCGACACCGTTTCCAACGTCAGTCCCAGATGATCGGCGATCTCGGCGCGCGACAGGGGAATGCGCAGCTTGGCGTCGTCGCGCGGCCGGCTGGGGCCGGGGCAGGCTTCGCGACCGCGCGCCGGCAGCAGCCGCATGAGAAACGTCGCGACCTTTTCCTGCGCGCCCTTGCGGCCGAGCGTCATCGTCAAATCGTGAAGCGCGCAGACCTGCTCTTCCACTTGGCGCAGAAGACGGCGCCGGGTCGCGTCGTCGGGCTCCAGGTCGGACCTCGGGTAGGCCATGACGGTCGCCCGCGTCAGCGCTTCGCACGACCCGTCGTAACGTCCGTCCTTGGCGAAGCCGCACAACCAGCCGCTGGGGACCAACTCGACGATTTGGCGGCGACCGTCGGAGAGAAGCTTGTAGACCATCAAGACGCCGTCGAGCACTTCGAAGAGGCTGATGGCCCGCTCGCCGTCGGCGGCGATCGTCTGTCCCTTCGTCAACTTGAGCTTTTGTCCGGCCGGGGGCGTGGTCTCCGGCCGTGTTTGGAAAGCGTCGTTGGCCCGTGTGCGCAAGACCCCGGCACTCATGGCACTGAACATAAAGGCTGTCTCCGGGTCTTTGGTGGCCAGCAGCCTCTGAAGGATGGTCGCCCCCGTCACATATGGCAACCCCTTGCCGTCATGGCCCAATTGACCGGCATCGCCCGACGTTTGCTGGCGACGCAGCCTTGATCGCGACAATTTAGGTCGAAGTGGATGGACGCATTGCGTCTCAAAACGACGGCCGGCGCTTCATCGTCGCCTAAATCCTCGCCTTCATCCTGCGCGCCAAGCGCACCGCG
>QKCS01000067.1 GCA_003246795.1 Alphaproteobacteria bacterium | reverse complement strand
GACATCGCGGGGCCGTCCGCGCGGAACACGGTCGCGCCTTGATGCAGCGTGTTCCACCATTCGACGGAGAAGTGAATGATCGGAATGTTGAGCGCGCCCACAAGCGCCAAGATCCGCGCGGCGCGGGCGGCCCGCGTGGGCTCTTCGATGGCGCCCCAAAGCACGATGTAGCCCAAATAGAGGAAGAAGAGGATCAACACGGACGTCAGCCGCGCATCCCACACCCAGAACGCGCCCCACATCGGCTGTCCCCACAACATGCCCGTCGCAAGCGCCAGGGCCGTGAACATGCAACCGATCGGCGCCGACGCCTTCGCCGCGACGTCGGCAAGCGGGTGTTTCCAGACGAAGGCGACGACGCTCGCCGCGGCCATGCAGCCGTAGACGAAGAGCGACATCCAGGCGGCGGGCACATGGACGTACATGATGCGCGAGGCCTCGCCCTGCTGATAGTCGGGCGGCGCGATGAAGAGCGCGAGGTAGAGACCGGTTCCGAGCAACAGCGCCGTGGCGCCCAACAGCCACGGCGTGAGGCGGCGGGCGGTGCGGACGAAACGCTGCGGATTCGCGTAAGCAAGCATGGCGGCAACTTAGTTCGCGGTCATCACGTGCGCCACGGCTAGTCCTCGTTGAGACGCAATGCCGCGGCGGCGGCGATGGGACCCACGACCAGAGCCAGAAGCGAACACGCGGTCAAGAAGATAAGCGCCTGAGTCGGATTCTCGTTCAGCTGCGCGGTCGCGACGGCGCTCGAGCCGAAGATCAGGAACGGGATGTTGAGCGGCAGGACCAGGATCGCGAGCACCATGCCGCCGCGCTGAACGCTGGTGCCGAGCGCGGCGGCAGCCGCGCCGATGGCGCTCAAGCCGGGCGTACCCAAGAACAACGACAGTGCGAGAATCCAAACCGCGTCGCCCTCCAAACTCAAGAACGGGGCGAGCAGCGGCGCAATCAGACTGATGATGAAGCCGGACGTCAGCCAGTGCGCGGCGATCTTGGCGACCACGACAAGTTCGAGCGGCAGCGACGAAAGCCGTAAGAGATCCAGCGTTCCGTCTTCGGCGTCGGGCTGCAGGACGCGCTCCAGCCCCAGCAACGTGGCGAGCAATGCGGCGACCCAGAACATGCCGGGCGCGGCCGCCTTCAGCACTGTCACTTCGGGGCCGAGACCGAAAGGCATCAACACGACGATCAGCGCGAAGAACGACGCCGACAGCGCGGCGCCGCCGCTTGCGCGCATGCCGAGCAAGACGTCGCGCCAGATCAGTGCGCCGAACGTCCTCATATGTGCTTACCCAGGCTCAGCGTGTGGCGGTCGCCGAGGAAGGGCTCGTGACTGGCGGCGACGATCAGCCCACCCGTTTCGAGATGCTTGCGGCAGGCTTCGTTGAGGCGCGAACGCGTCAGCGCGTCGAGCGCGACCAACGGCTCGTCGAGCAGCCAAAGCGGGCGATGCTGCAACGTGAGGCGCGCAAGCGAGACGCGCCGGCGCTGACCCGCGGAGAGCAGCCCGCCGCCGAGGTCGATGAACGGGGCCAGCCCCCACGCGTCGATCGCCTCGTCGATCTTACCGACGGGCGCGCCCAGAAGGGCCGCATGAAACTGAAGCGTCTCGTAGATGCGAAGCTGCGAACGCAGCGCGTCTTGATGGCCGATCAGGTGCAGCGACTGATCACGGCGCTCGTCGGTCAGCGCGTCGCCGTTGTCGTCGAAGAGACCGAGACGGCCGGCCATCACACCCAGAAGACCGGCGATGACACGAAGAAGGGTCGTCTTGCCGCTGCCGTTCGGGCCGTGGAGCACGAGCGCTTGGCCCGCGCCGACGTCGAAGGCGATGTTGCGGAAGACGATACGTTCCCCGCGCAGCGCCGCCAGTCCTTCCGCGACAAGGCGCATCGATCAGATATCCGAGAACGATCCGCCGCGACCGCGACCCGATGCAAAGCGCCCCGCGCCCTCGAACGCCTCGCCGCTTGCCAGCGTCGCGCGGCCGTGCGCGAACTCGTTTGCCATGGCCTCGGCGTAGTCGAGGTCCCATTGCTGGTAGGCCGACAGTCTGTCGTGGCGCAGACAGATTTGCGGCAGGCGCGCGAGTTCGGCGGCGAGCTTTTCGGCTTCCGCGCGAGCAGCGCCTTTGGGCACGACGCGATTGACGAGGCCCATCGCCAGCGCCTCGTCGGCCTTGACGGGGCGGCCGGTCAAAATCATGTCCAGCGCATGTCCCATGCCGATCAAGCGCGGCAGGCGCACCGTCCCTCCGTCGATCAAAGGCACGCCCCAGCGGCGGCAGAACACGCCCAGGACGGCGTCTTCCTCCGCCACGCGCATGTCGCACCAGAGTGCGAGTTCCAGGCCGCCTGCGACCGCATGGCCCGCAATCGCGGCGATCACCGGTTTGCCGAGCAGCAGGCGGCTTGGCCCCATCGGTCCCGCGGCGTCGGTACGAATGTCCAAGCCTGGCAAAGGGTCTTGGCTGCGGTTGCCCTTGCCTTCCGATATCGCCTTCAGATCGGCGCCGGCGCAGAACGCACCGTTGTCGCCGAAAAAGACGGCAACCGACGCGTCGGGATCGCGGTCGAATGCCAGAAAGGCCTCGACCAGGGCTTCCGCCGTCGGTCGGTCGACGGCGTTGCGGCGTTCGGGGCGTGACAAAATCACCGTCGTCACGGGGCCCGACCGTTCCACGCGTACGGCGGGGTTCGTCATCGGCGCGTTATCCTGGCGAGAACTCATCGTGTGAGATTAGTACCGTAGCGCGGGTGAGCAAAACTCATTAGTTTTCGCGCCGCTTACCATTCCGGTCCCACTCTTCAGCCCGCTTTCAAGGAGCAATCCGTCCCGTGACCGCGCCCAACAGCTTCAAAGCCAAGAAGACGCTCAAAGTCGGCAACAAGACCTACACGTACTACAGCCTGAAGGCGGCGGAGAAAAACGGGTTGGCGGGGATTTCCAGGCTGCCCTTCTCGATGAAGGTGCTGCTCGAGAATCTTCTGCGCCACGAAGACGGACGCACGGTGACCAAGGAAGATATTCAAGCCGTCGCCGCGTGGCTGAAGGAGAAGCGCTCGGATCGCGAAATCGCGTTCCGGCCGGCGCGCGTTCTCATGCAGGACTTCACGGGCGTGCCCGCGGTCGTCGACCTCGCCGCCATGCGCGACGCGATGAAGACGCTGGGCGGGGACGC
>QKCS01000174.1 GCA_003246795.1 Alphaproteobacteria bacterium | reverse complement strand
GAGAAGGAACTGCACCTGCGACACGGGTTCGAACGCGACTTTGAGATCCTGCAGCACGACTTCGACCATCCGCTGCACGAGGCTGCGTTCGATCGTCGTGTAGGGACGCCCCTCGACGCGCATCGCGGCCGTGCCGCGCCGCCCGCCAAGGAGCACGTCGACGATCGAATAGATCAGATTGGAATCGACCGTGATGAGGCCGTAGTTGTCGAGCTCTTCCGCGCGGAACACGGCCAAAATAGCCGGCAGCGGGATGGAGTTCAGATAGTCGCCGAAACGCACGGACGAGATATTGTCGAGGCTGACTTCGACGTTGTCCGACGTGAAGTTGCGCAAGCTTGTCGTCATCAACCGCACGAGCCGGTCGAACACGATCTCGAGCAGCGGCAGACGCTCATAGGAGACGAGCGCCGAATTGACGATGGCCTGGATGCCGGTGCGCTCCTGCAAGTCGCCGCCGGCTGCATCGAAGCCAAGCAGACTGTCGATTTCGTCTTGGTTCAGAACGCGCTCGGACGCACCGCCCTCGTCCTTGCCTTCGAGCATCGCCTCCCAGGCATCGGGATCGTTGCCGTCGACACCGCCTTCGCCGGCGGCTCCGCCTTCACCGGCGGCCGCATCGCCCTCGCTGGCGGCCGTCTCGGCGCCGGACGCATCGGCCGCGGGCGCGGAGGCGTCGGCTGCCGGCTTCTCTGGGCCGTTTTCTTCCATCTTTACGTCGTCGGCATCGCTCATCGCGGAAAGCGCCTACTGAATGATCATCTCGCGGAACAGAACGTCTTTCACCTTGACCGGTTCTACCGCCAAGTTGACGCGCCGCAGCATCTCTTCCTTCAAACGGAACACAGAAGCCGATCCGGTCAAATCTTCCACGCGCAGTTCCCGCAGATAGGTCTGCAGCTGATCCACCACGCGCGGCATCACCTGTTCGATCGTCTCGGTTGCATGCGCGTCGCCGCCGCCTTCGAGTTCCAGCGACACCGACAACTTCAAAAACGCGGGCTTGTCGCCGCCGGCGGAAACGTTGACCAGGATGTCCGGCACGTCGAAGAACACTGGCTTGGCCGCTTCGGCGTGCGCCGCGCCTTCGCCGGCCATCTCGCCGTGCGCCCCGGCCTCGCCGTGCCCGCCTTCGGCGGTCGCGGTTTCTTCCCCGCCCGAGAACAGGAACATGTACGCGCCGACGCCGAGCAGCAGCACCGCCACGGCGGGCGCCACCACGAACATCAACGTCTTGCGCGACAGGTCGAGTTTCAGGAAGCCGAAGCGGCCTTTCGGCTTCTCGGCGCTTTCGACCTCGCCTTCGCCGTCGTTGGCGTCGGCTCCGGCGGCGGCGCTCTTCTTCGTCTCTTCGGCTTCCTGTTGGGCGTTTTCTTCGTCGGCCATGCGTCTTCCCACCAATCCGTATACGGACGAGTTACCGTCTTTTCGTCGCTCAAAATGCGTCGGTTGTGGTTAAATTTCGGTTCGCCATGCGGCAGATTCTGCCGGGCAAGCCTTGGCCCTTAACGGAAGATGACCGAGGAAAGCACTGCATTTCCGGCGTTCACCACGTTGGCACGCGCGCTGCTTTGAGAACGAGTGCTGAGACGTCGCGCAAGAACGCGTGGCGTCGAGCGGAGTGGTGACCGCGATGGAAAACGCATTGCTTGTGGGCCTCACGGCCCAAATGGCCCTGCGCCGGAACATGGAGATCATTGCGAACAACCTGGCGAACGTTTCGACCGCCGGGTTCAAGCGCGAGACGCCCGTGTTCGAAGAACTGCTGGTTGCGGTGGACGCCGAAGACGCGACGATGACCGAAGTGTCGTTCGTGCGCGACTGGGGCGTCCTGCGCGACATGGCGGCCGGCTCGTTCGAGCAGACGGGGTCGCCCTTGGACGTCGCCGTCGAGGGCGAAGCCTTCCTCGTCGTGCGCACGGCGGCCGGCGAGCGCTATACGCGCGACGGCCACCTGAAGCTCGACCCGCAAGGCCGCATCGTGACCTCGGACGGCAACCCGGTTCTCTCCGACGGCGGCGAGATCACCGTTCCACCGGGCGAGACATCGATCAAGATCGCTGCCGACGGCACCGTCTCGACGCCCCAAGGCCTCGCCGGGAAACTGCGCGTCGTGTCGTTCGAACCCGGGCAGCTGCTGAAGGAAGGCAAGAATCTGTACGTCGCCGACGCCGACGCGCAGCCGACGCCGGCCGAAGGCGCGCGCGTGCTGCAGGGCATGATCGAACGATCGAACGTCGAGCCGGTCGTCGAGATGACGAAGATGATCGAGGTCATGCGTGCCTACCAGCACTCGGCGGAAACGTTAAACGCCACCAGTGAAACCATCAGCCGGGCCGTCCAGAAGCTTGGCGAAGTCAGAGTCTAAGAGGAGCAGCCCCCATGAGGTCGCTGAGCATCGCATCCACGGGCATGTTGGCCCAGCAGCTGAACGTCGAGGTCATCTCGAACAACATCGCCAACATGAACACGACCGCCTACAAGCGCCAGCGGGCGGAGTTTCAGGATCTGCTCTATCAGAACCTGGAACGCATGGGCGCCGAGTCGTCCGACCAAGGCACGGTCATCCCGAGCGGCATCCAGGTCGGCACGGGCGTCAAGACCGGCGCCGTCTACCGCATCATGGCGCAGGGCGACGTCACGCAGACGGACAAATCCTACGACATGGCGGTCGAAGGACGCGGCTTCTTCCGCGTCCGCCTGCCGTCGGGCGAGACGGCCTACACCCGCGCCGGCGCTTTCGGCCTCAACGGCGACGGCGAGATCGTGACCCCCGACGGCTATCAGATCGAGCCCGGCATCACCGTCCCGAACGACGCGCTGTCGACCACGATCAACGCGCAGGGTCAGGTTTATGTCCGCATCGCAGGCCAGTCGACCGACACCTTGATCGGCCAATTCGACCTCGCCGTCTTCCCGAACGAAGCGGGCCTCGAGGCGCAAGGCTCGAGCCTCTATCTCGAAACCACGGCCTCGGGCGCGGTGCAGACCGGCGTGCCCGGCGACACCGGCTTCGGCAAGATCATGCAGGGTTATCTCGAAACCTCGAACGTGAACCCCGTCGCCGAGATCACCGCCCTGATCACGGCCCAGCGCGCCTACGACATGAACTCGAAAGTCATCACCATCTCCGACGAGATGCTGTCGATGACCTCGCGCCTGCACTCGTAAGCCAAGGAGGCCTGACCCATGCGTCTTGTTCTC
>QKCS01000318.1 GCA_003246795.1 Alphaproteobacteria bacterium | reverse complement strand
GGTCCAGCCGACCTCGTTGTTCTCGAGCGAGATCGGCGGAAAAAAGGCGCCCGCCTTCACCGACCATCGCCACGCCGTGGTCGACACTGGACGGTAACGCACATAGGCCTCGAGCAAATCGAGCGGCGAACGCTGATCGTCGTCATAGCGCACAGAGGCAAAGGCCATAACGTCCGGCGTCGCCTGCCAGATCGCCTCGCCGACGATTTCGCCGATCCGGATCACCGCGTCGTCGTCCGCGCGTCCGAACCGCGTCTTGGACAAACCGCCCTCGAGCCACGTTTCGTCGTTGTTCGACGGTAGCACCAAGCGAACGTCACCGTAGCCTTCGAACTTGAAATCGGCCGCAACCGGCGCCGCGGCTGCGACGTACGACACGGCAAGTAGGCACGCCCGGGTTCTCATGCGGCGTCCTGCTTGCGCGCCCGGCCCGAGACGGCGTGCAGCGGCCAGCCGACGCTGACCGTCGTGCCTTGCCCCGGTGCGCTCGCGATCGAAAGACGCCCGCCGTGCAAATCAACGATCGCCTTGGTCAGCGCCAAGCCGAGGCCCGCCCCCTGATAGGAGCCGTCGAACGCCGAACTCACACGATAGAAGGGCTGCGTGACGCGCGGCAGATCCTCCGCGCTGATGCCGATCCCGTTGTCGGAGACGCGCAGGACCAACAAACCATCCGACGCCTCCGCGGCAATCCGTACCTGCCCGCCCTCGCTCGTGAACTTCACCGCGTTCGACAACAGGCTGACGAGCACCTGGCCGACCCGCACGGGATCGGCGTCGATCGCGGGCCAAACCTCGGGATCGCCGTCGACCGAGACCGTGACTTTGCGTGCTTCGGCGGTCGCTTTCACGATCGGCAACACGTCTTTCAACACGTCGCCCGGCGCCGTCTTCTGCCGCTCGATCGAAAGCGTCCCGGCTTCGACCTTCGACAAGCTCAACACTTCTTCGACCAACGACAGCAAATGCGCGCCGCTGTTGCGGATGTCGCGCGCGTACTGCAGATAGCGATCGTTGCCGATCGGCCCCAAGAGCTGCCCTTGGATCATGTCCGCGAACCCGATCACGGCGTTCAACGGCGTGCGCAGTTCGTGGCTCATATTGGCCAGGAAGTCGGACTTCGCCGCGTTCGCCCGCACCGCGTCGTCGCGCGCGACGGCCAACGCCTCTTGCCGTTCCGCGACCGCCGCGACCATGTGCGCGATCGCATCCGACAGCTGCCCGATCTCACCGTCTTCCTTGCGCACCGGCGGCGCCGTGTAATCGCCGCCCTCGATGCGCCGCGCGGTTTCCGCCAACGACTCCAACGGCCGCGACACGCCCCGCGCGATCAGCGCCGCGCCCAGGATCGCAATCGCGAGCCCCAGCACCAACGCGATCCCGACCGGAACCGCGACGTCATAGAACGGCCCCAACGCCTCTTGCAGCGGATAGTCGAACACCGCGATCACTGGCGAACTCTTCCGCGCGGTTTGCAGCCGGGTGGCGAGCGTCAAGAACTCTTGCCCGTCGTCCTCGACCAACGACGCCTCGCCGAACGACAGTGCGTCCGCCCCCGGCAAATGCATCCGCCCCGCCGCCTGCGCACGAGCGGCCGGCGCATACGAACCGTCGTGCTGCTGCAGCGCCAGCGCGATCGTCGCCGGGACCACCGAAACCTGTCGGAGCTTTTCGATCAACGCATCGTCGACCGGAACGCCGGCGGCGATGAACGCGATCGGCAGCGGCGCGTTCACCGGCACCGTCACGATCCAGAAGACCTCTCCGTCAAGCGCCGCAAGCCCCATCGCCCGGCCGTCCCGCGCGGCCTTGTCCAGAAGGTCCTGAAACGGAAACGCGCGTGCGTTCCCGCGGGCGTCCTGCGTGTCGATATCGACTGCGCCGTCGAGCCCGACGAGAAACATCCGCGACGCGCCGATGCGGCGGCCGTGGTTGCGCAGCGCCGACAGCGCTGTCTCGCGGTTTTTTTCCGCGATCGCCTGACGCAACGGAAAGTCGAGCGCCAGCACCTGCACGCCGTCGCTCACGCGTTCGGACAGCAACCGCAATTGCCGCATGAAGGCGTCGCTCGTCGCCGCAAGATCGCCGCGTCCGCGCTCGATCAAATTCTGCCGCACGACGCCATAGGCCGACATCACGGTCAGCGCCTGGACGCTGATCAGCGTGACGATCAGGAACAGAATGAGGCGATTGCGAAATCCCATCGTCGCGGCCTCAATAGTGCCGCTCGTGCCCGCGCGACTTCCGCGGCGTTTTCAAATCGAGCGCGAAAGAAACTGCGCCGACCTCCGTATCGATGACTTTGTCGGCGGGCCCGTCTCCCGCGAGATACGGATGCCAGACGCTTGCGCGGTATTTCCCCTTGGGCACGCCCGCGATCGTCGCGCGACCGTCGTCCGGGGTCAGCGTCGACCACGGCGTCTGGACGATCACGGCATAGGCCAGCATCTGATCGTGGATGTTGCAACCGATGGCGACGACGCCCGCCTTGTCGAACTTCAGCGGCTGCGATGTCTGTCCGGGATCGAGAACGAATTCGAATTGTTTGATCGGCGAGAACGAATAGACGTGATGGCGCGTGCGGTCGCTGTTCTTGAAGACAAGATGGTCGTTGCGCCACATGACGGTGACGAATGGAACGAACGCCTCGTGCTTTTGATCGATGATACGACGGACGGCGGCAGGTGGCGGCGCGGGCTTGCCGTCGAGCGGCGTCAATGTGACCACGGCGGCCTTCGCCGGCGCGCCGCCCTGATCGGTGACGCTGACCGCGACGTCGGCCGCGCGCGCGGTCTGGCTCGTGACCAGCGCACACGCGAGCGCGATCGGCATGAGAAGACGCAGACGCATGGATATAAGTGTAGAGTGGACCTGTTAACCAAACCTCGCCGCAGCCCTGCTGGGTTTCACAGGCAGCGGCGCGGAAACGGCGGTATCCCGCCGATTTTGCCTGCAAAGCGAGTATGCGCAGCGCGGTTTGGGAATAACCTGCCGGTCCGAGTCGAAAAGGAGCAGGCACGATGCGTGGGATGGTCAATCACATCGATCTGACTGTCGTCGATCCAAAGCGGTCGCTCGCCTTCTACGAGGCGGTATTGGGCTTCATGGGCTATCGCCGCGTCAGCGAGCACGACCGCGGCTTCGACTTCGACCTGCGCACGAAGGAAGGCGCCTTCTCCTCCGTCGGCATCATGCGCGCGGAGGGCGAGGGCCGCACGCGCAAGCACGACCGCTACGCGCCCGGCCTTCACCACTTGGCGTGGACGGCCGAAAGCCGCGACGACGTCGACCGCCTGCACAAGCGGCTCGTAGAGATCGGCGCGACCATCCTTGACGCGCCGGCCGAATATCCGCGCTACGGTCGCGGCTACTACGCCGTCTTTTTCGCCGATCCCGACGGCTTGAAGCTCGAATACGTTCACTGGCCGAAGCCGTGAACGGACTTAGCTCTCGTTCGTCAGCGGAGTCTTGAGGATGCGCGCGGTGTAGTGCGCGAAGCCCGCGCGCCCGCCGTGTCCCGGTTTTCCTGGCGACTGGGTTTCACCTAGACTTGCGCGTCAACGAAACGAAGGAACGTTCATGCCTCTGCCCTTCGCGCTTCCCGAACTCGATCTGACCGCCCCTCTGAACCGCCACCGCGCCCATGTGAAGCGCGACTGGATCGACGGCAACGGCCACATGAATGTCGGCTACTACGTGGTCGCCTTTGACCATGCGAGCGACACGTTCTGCGAACAGCTGGGCGTATCGTGGGAATACACGCGCCGCGAACTCGGCATGATCTTCGTTCTCGAAGCCCACGTGACGTACGATCGCGAGCTTCTGCCCGAGACGCCCTTCCGCGTGACGACCCAGCTTCTTGATCACGACCCGAAGCGCATCCACATCTTTCACGAGATGATTCACGCGGGGGAAGGCTTCCTCGCCGCGACGAACGAATTGATGATCATGCACGTCGACTTCGAGACGCGCCGCGCGGCGCCGTGGCCGCACGAAACGCAAGCCCGCCTCGCCGCCATGGCCGAGACGCACTGCAAGCTGCCGAAGCCTGAGAAGGCCGGCCGCGTCATCGGCATCAAGCGGAAGAGCTAGTTCGCCTGCGCGGCCAGCGTGCCGTCGGCCGCGCGCCGGCGCCAGGTTGCGGGCGGCATGCCGATCTCGCGTTTGAAGGCGCGCGCAAACGACGCCTCCGACTCGTAGCCGATGTCGAACGCGATCTGCGGAATCGATTGGCGTCCCTCGCGCAGCTTGTGCGCGGCGAGCTGCATCCGCCATGTCGTGAGATAGCGCACCGGTGGCTGCCCGATCAGCGCCGCGAAGCGTTCCGCGAAAACCGAACGCGACATGTTCACGGCTTGCGCCAACTCGTCGACCGTCCATTCGTACGCCACGCGCGAATGCATGAGCGCGAGCGCCTTGCCGACCGCCGCGTCGCGCAAGCCGGCCAGGAAACCCGTTTGCCCGTCGGACATCGATTTGAGGTGGCGCCGCACGACCTCGACGAACAGAAGCTCCGACATCTTCGATATGATCGTCGCAGCTCCCGCATCGCCTTGCGCCATCTGCTGCGCGCCGAAGCGGAAAGACTGTGCGATCCATTCGCCGCCGGGCGCGTCGGCCAGCGTCATCGTCATCAAGGGCGGGAGCGCCGAAATGAGCGGCTCGATCTGCGCGTCGCCGCCCAGGAATCCGCAAACCATCTCGCACGCCTCGCCGCCGCCGCCGTGGCGGATGCGGGGCACGCCCACTTCGTCGGGGCCGACCGTGACATGAAACGCTTCCGTCTCGATATCGAGCCGGCTTCCCATCTTGTGCAGCGTGTTCTGCGGTATGAGCACGACGTCGCCGGCCCGCAGCGTGCGCGGCGCCGCGCCGTCGACCGCAATCAGGAATTCGCCCTTGGTCACATAGTGAAAACACATGACGTGCTCGGGCGGCGTCATGAACGGCTTGCAGTATTGGGGATCGACCTTCCCCAAAACACACCACGGCGCTGTGAATCTGGCGTCGAGGAAAACCCCGCCCGTCAGACCGACAACGCGCAAAACGTCGGACAATGCATCCATGTGCGGAAATCACATCCGCCTGGCGTTTCGGTCAAGAGGTTCGGCGTCCCAGTCATTCCGTTCCCGCGGTCGAATCCGTAGGTATGTGACCGCAAACAACGGGCCAAAGGCCGAATATACGAGGGTTACCATGTTCGACCTGCAAATCGTCGAAGCCGAAACGCCGCCGCACGCGGACCACGTCGTCGCCTTGCTGCGCGACTACGTCCTTTGGCTGCGCCGCCGCTACGTAAAGCAGATCGACGTCATCGACGCCTATTTCGACGAGCGCGAATGGGAGAGCGAGCTCGCCGACCTCAAGGGCCACTATGGCGCCCCGTTCGGCGGGGTGTTGTTGGCGCTGGTCGACAGTGTCCCCGCCGGCTGCGTGATGATGCGCGGCATCGGCGAGGACGTGTGCGAAATGAAGCGCCTGTTCGTGCGCCCGGCCTTCCAGGGCATGAACATCGCCCGCCTGCTGACGCAGCGCCTGGCGAAGCTCGCGGCGGAACGCGGTTACGCAACGATGCGCCTCGAAACGGGCAAACTGCAGACGGAGGCGCAGGCGCTCTATCGCGGCATGGGCTTCTGCCGCATCGCGCCCTATTACGAAGTCAGCGGCTGGTTCAAGGACAACCAGCTCTTCTTCGAAGGCAAGACGCGCGAGATCGCGGCGGGCGTCCTCGAAACACGCTGTCCCGAACTCATCGCGGCGTAGGGCGAACGACGATGACGACGCCGTTGTGGGTCCTGCTGGGCTTCGCCGTGTGGACGCTCGCCGTCCTCATGGCGGGCATCGGCATCCGCCGCTGGACCTTGATCTTCGCCGGCAAGGCGCAGCTGACCGACTTCCCCGCCGACACGCCCCATGGCAGCGCCGCCTATCGCCGTGCGGTGCGCGCGCACGCGAACTGCGTGGAGAATCTGCCCGTCTTCGGCGCGATCGTGCTCGTCGCCTTCGCCGCGCGCGTCGACACGCAAACGCTCGACACGCTGGCGCAGGCCTTCATCGTCGCGCGCATCGCTCAGACGCTGACCCACACGCTCTTGGCCGAATCGAACGCGACAGTCCTCATACGCTTCCTTTTTTTCCTTGCACAGATCGTCTGCATGTTTTGGATGAGCGCGGAAATCGTGGCCTCGGCCGCATAGGTGCATTCGCAATTGAGATCGCAGGCCGCCTCGGGCAGTCTGGCGCATTCACGCCGGACCACGGGAAGACACAAAATGACCAAGGGTCCCGACCTCGGCGAGGTGCGCGCCGCGCTCGAACAGCGCATTGCGGATCTGCGGGCAGCCGCCGACGCCACTTCCGACGACCGCAAACCCGTCGAGCTCGATCAAGCTTCCGTTGGCCGCCTCTCGCGCATGGACGCGATGCAGGTGCAAGCGATGGCCCAGGCATCGGAACGCATGCGCCAGAACGAGATTCTGCGCATCGAAGCGGCGGTCAAACGTATCGACGCGGGCGAATACGGTTACTGCATACGCTGCGGCGAGGAGATCGCGCCACAGCGGCTGGCCGTCGACCCGGCCGCCGCGGTGTGCATCGCCTGCGCCTCGTCGAAGAAGTGACGGCGATCTGTCACAAGACGTCCCACCGAAACGTCCGAGAATCAGGCTGGAGTTCCTGGAGACACGCCAATGCCTCGATCCGAAGCGCTGGCGGCGCGCCCCGCGCGCGCCTACACTCCCGTCATGGCGCCACAATCGACGCTCGACATCAGGCTCTTCGGCGGCCTTGAAGTGCGCCGCGACGGCAAGAACGTCGCCTTGCCGCAATCAAAGAAGACGAGGGCGCTTCTGGGCTACCTGATTTTGAAAGGCACGCCGCAACGGCGCGACGCGCTCTGCGAGCTGCTGTGGGAGATCCCGGACGACCCGCGCGCGGCGCTCCGTTGGTCGCTCAGCAAGCTCCGCGCAGTGGTCAACGACGACGAAAACGAGCGCCTGACCGCCGACCGCGAGCGCGTCGCGTTCGAATGCGCCGGCGCGACGATCGACTATGTGTGCGCGGAAAAAGCCTGCGCCGCGGGCCTCGAAAACACACCATCTGAAACGCTGCGCGACCTCTGCGGGTCGTGCGCCGGCACGTTGCTCGCCGGCCTCGATCTGCCTTCGCAGCCGGCCTATGAAAGCTGGCGCCTCGGCGTGCAGGAGCGCGCGCGCCAGCTCCATTTACGCATCCTCGACGAACTCATCGCCCGCGACGCCGACGCGGCCGAGCGCACGCAACTCCTTCGCCGCCGCGTCGAACTCGACCCCGACAACGAAGATGCGCACGTCACGCTCGTCGCGCATCTGACCGCGATGGGTCAGCGCGTCGACGCCGAGGCGCAAGCGGCGGTCAGCCGCCGTATGCTCGAATCCGTCGGCGCGGTCGACGACGCACGCATCAAAGCGGCGCTCCATAACGCGCCGCAAAAGCCGATGCCGGTCAAGCGCGCGCCGATGCCCGAACCGGCCACGCCCCTGCGCCAGGACATCCGTTTTTGCACCGCTGTCGACGACGTGCGCATAGCCTATGCCACTGTGGGCAACGGTCCGCCTCTGGTGAAGACGGCGAACTGGCTGAACCATCTGGAGTTCGACTGGGAAAGCCCGATATGGCGCACGCTGTTTCGCGGGCTCGCGCGCGACTATCGTTTGGTCCGCTACGACGAGCGCGGCAACGGATTGTCCGATTGGGATTCGCAGGACCTCTCGCTCGAAGCCTTCGTCCGCGACCTCGAGGCGGTGGTGGAGGCGAACGGCCTCGACCGGTTTCCGATCTTCGGTCTGTCGCAAGGCGCGGCTGTGGCGATCGAATTCGCGGCACGCCATCCGGAGCGCGTCACGCACCTCGTGCTGCTCAACGGCTTCGCGCGCGGTTGGCGCGTCGGTTCGACGCCGAAGCTCGTCGCCTCTGTCGAGGCAATGATGACGCTGATGCGATCCGGTTGGGGACACGAAAACCCCACCTTCCGCCGGATGTTCACGGGCCTCTACATGCCCAAGGGCGACGAACGCCAATTCGCCTGGCTCGACGAACTCGAGCGCATGACGACCTCCCCCGAAAACGCCGCCCGTCTCGTCGATGCGTTCGGCCGCATCGACGTGCGTCACCGCTTGAGCCAGGTGCGAGCGCCGACGCTCGTCATGCACAGCCGTGGCGACATCTTCATTCCACCAGGCCTCGGGCGCGAAATAGCCGCCGGCATCCCCGGCACGCGTTTTGTCAGCCTGCCGACCGACAATCACCTGCTCGTGGAAGGCGACCCGGCGGCGGATATGTTCCTCGCCGAGCTGCGCACGTTCTTGGCCGCATAGCACATGTCAACCTCGCTCGACATACGCCTCTTCGGCGGTCTTGAAATCCGCCGCAACAGCGAACTCGTCGCGCTGCCGCAGTCCAAGAAGACGCGCGCGCTGTTGGGTTATCTGATTCTGAAGGGCACGCCGCAGCGCCGCGACGCGCTGTGCGAACTATTGTGGGAGATCCCTGACGATCCGCGCGCGGCGCTCCGCTGGTCGCTCTCCAAGTTGCGCCCCGTCGTCAACGACGAAGCGAACGAGCGCCTGACTGCGGATCGCGAGCGCGTCGCCTTCGAGCGCCGCGGCGCCGAGGTCGACGTGATGCGCGCCGAACAGGCCTGCGCCGGCGATCTCGCGAAGCGCTCGCGCGAGGAATTGCTCGACATTTGCCGCGCCTGCAGCGGCACGCTGCTTGCGGGCCTCGACCTGCCCAGCCAACCCGCTTACGAAAGCTGGCGCCTGGGCGCGCAGGAACGCGCGCGTCAGCTGCATCTGCGCATCCTCAACGAACTGATCGGCCGCGACGGCGGCGACGCGGCGGAACACACCGCGCTCATGCGTCGCCGCGTCGAGCTCGATCCCGACAACGCCGACGCCCACCTCGACCTCGTCGCGCATCTCGTCGCCGCCGGTCAGCGCGGCGACGCCGAAGCACAAGCCGAGGTCAGCCGCAAGATGTTGGCCGCGGTCGGCGCCGTCGATGACGCACGCTTTGCCGCCGCGCTTCAAGGCAAGGCGAAGACGGCGGAGCCGCCGAAACAAGCGCCGATGCCCGAACCGGTCGTGCCCCTGCATCAGGACATCCGCTTCTGCACCGCGTCCGACGGCGTGCGCATCGCCTATGCGACCGTCGGATCGGGCCCACCGCTCGTGAAGACAGCGAACTGGATGAACCACTTGGAATTCGATTGGGAAAGTCCCGTCTGGCGTCACGCCTTCCGCGCCCTGTCGCAGGATCACACGTTCATCCGCTATGACTCGCGCGGCAACGGCCTGTCGGATTGGGACGCCGAAGACCTCTCCCTCGACGCCTTCGTCAACGACCTGAAGGCCGTCGTCGACGCCGCGGGCGTCGAACGGTTCCCGCTGCTCGGCATCAGCCAGGGTTGCGCGATTTCGATCGAATTCGCCGTGCGCTGGCCCGAGCGTGTCTCGAAGCTCATCCTCTATGGTGGCTACGCGCGTGGCTGGCGCCACCGCGGCGATCCCGATGCGATCACGCAATCTGAAGCGCTGATCACGCTGACGCGCACGGGCTGGGGCCGCGACAATCCGGCCTACCGCCAGGTCTTCACCTCGCTGTTCCTGCCGAAGGCGACGCCCGAGCAAGCCGACTGGTTCAACGAACTCCAACGAATTACGACCTCGCCCGAAAACGCCGCGCGCATCATCGAGGCGCACGCCGTGATCGACGTGCGCGACCGCCTGGGCCTCGTGACCCAACCGACGCTGGTCCTTCACGCCCGCAACGATGCACGCATTCCGTTGAGCGCGGGGCGCGAACTCGCCATGGGCATTCCCGGCGCACGCTTCGCGACCCTCGAAAGCGAAAACCATCTGATCCTGGAACAGGAACCGGCCTGGCCCCGCATGCTGGCGGAAATCCGCCAATTCTTGGCCGAATAACAGCGTTCCAACGCCAATTTCAACGATAGCCGGCGGCGATTCAACGCTGCCGCCGACGCCCGCTCTCACGGACCTCCCTCATTCCTTCCCCTGTGAACGGCGTCCCGCCGCCTGGGACCGCACTTCAAGGAAGGAACGAGCGAATGTCGGCAGCCCCCATCGTCAAACCCAAGATCGTCAACGGCGTCGACGTGAACGCGCTTCGTGACATCGGCGCGGCGATGAAAAGCGACGCCGAGGTCGCGAAGTTCAACTTCCGCGCCACCAACAGATGGATCCGCGGCGACAAGAACCGCACGACCATCAAGGACTTCTCCGGCGCGTGCGGCGAACACCGCAACAACATCCAGGCTTTTGTCGTCGACAGCGCCGAGCCCGACGTTCTTCTCGGCCACGACGAAGCGCCGAACGCGCTCGAGTGGATGTTGCACGCTCTGATCGGCTGCATCGTGACCACGACCGCCTATCACGCCGCCTCGCGCGACATCGCGATCGAGGCGATCGATTCGCAGATCGAAGGCGACCTCGATCTGCGCGGCTTCATGGGTATCTCGCCCGATGTCCGCAAAGGCTACGGCGCCATCCGCGTGCGCATGCACGTGAAAACCAAAGCGGAGCCCCCGACGATCAAGAAGCTGGCGCAGTTCTCGCCGGTGCTCGACGTGGTGTCCCGCTCCGTCCCCGTCTCGATCGACGTCGAGACGTACTGAACCGAACCCCTTAGGAGAGAAAGAACCACCATGTCGTACCAATACAATTTCAAGGACGTCCTGGGCCGCGCCGAGCGCATCACCTGGCGCGTCGAAGACCTGATCGGCAACGGCAAGACGCTCGACTTTTCGAAACCCTTCATGCCGGAAACGTTCGCCCGCACGAACGAGCTGAAGTTCCTGTCGTCCGACGAGAAGCGCATGCTGAACCAGATCCGCGGCCACGCGTATCTGTCGATCTTCGGCCTCGTCGAAGAGTTCATCCTGCCCTTCGTGCTCGACCACGCGCGGCCCTACATCAACGGCGAGGACTACCGCGCCCGCGCGTTCCTGGAATTCGCGAGCGAAGAGGCGAAGCACATCCACCTCTTCCGCCGCTTCAGGGAAGAGTTCGTGAAGGGCTTCCACGTCGAGTGCAAGATGATCGGCCCGGCCGACGCTATCGCCAGCCACGTGCTGTCGCACCATCCGCTGTCGGTCGCGCTTGCGATCCTCATGATCGAATGGATGACCCAGCGTCACTTCCAGGACTCGATCCACGACGACGGCGCGCTGGATCCGCAGTTCAAGAGCTTGTTGCAGCATCACTGGATGGAAGAAATGCAGCACGCCCAGCTCGACACGATCATGTGCCAGGCCATCGCCGAAGGCATGAGCCAGAAAGACATCGACGACGCCGTCGACGGCTTCCTGGCGATCGGCAGCTTCCTGGACGAAGGCCTGAAGCAGCAGACGGCCTTCGACCTCGAAGCGTTCGAGGCGGCGGCAAAGCGCACGCTGACGGGGGCCGAGCGGGACGAGTTCATGAAGGTGCAGCACCAAGCGAATCGCTGGACCTATCTGGGCTCGGGCCTAACCCACAAGAACTTCCTCGCGACGTTGGGCGAGTTGAGCCCCGCCAAGCGTGAAATGATCGAAGGCGTCTCCCCCAACTTCTCCTGACGCTTAAACCCTAGGGCCGGCGGTCACCCCCCGCCGGCGCCCCTTCCACCGGCAAACGAACGAGCAAAGCCCATGTCCGTGATCAGCATCATCGAAGCCGAGGACGACCAGCACTTCGAACAGGTCGCCGCGCTGATGCGCGACTATCTGCTGTGGATGCGCCGCCGGTATCACCGGCACGGCGAGATGCTCGACGCCTATTTCGACGAGCGCGAATGGGAAAGCGAGCTCACGGATCTCGAGGGCCACTACGGCGCGCCGCACGGCGGCATCGTCATCGCCCTTGTCGACGGCATGCCCGCGGGCTGCGTCATGGCGCGCGGCATCGGCGAGGACGTGTGCGAAATGAAGCGCCTGTTCGTGCGCCCGGCTTTCCAAGGGTTGGGGCTTGCCCGCGCGATGGTCAAGAAGCTCGCCCGCGTCTGCGACCGGCGCGGCTACACGCACATGCGGCTCGAAACCGGCTTGCTGCAGACCGAAGCCAT
>QKCS01000202.1 GCA_003246795.1 Alphaproteobacteria bacterium | reverse complement strand
GGCATGAGGAAACGAAAAAGCCGCGCTCCCGAAACGGAAAGCGCGGCTTTGAATCAGCTGGTGCTGCTGGTGAGAATCGAACTCACGACCTACGCCTTACCAAGGCGTTGCGCTACCCCTACGCTACAGCAGCAAACCAGGCGGCCCCTATAGCGCAAGGCGCGGGGGCGAGGAAAGGGCCTTAGGCCTTCACGCCCACGCCGATCGGGCAGCTCACGCCCGTGCCGCCCAGGCCGCAATAGCCGTCGGGATTCTTCGCCAGATACTGCTGGTGATACTCCTCGGCGTAGTAGAATTCCGGCGCGTCCAGAATCTCGGTCGTGATCTTCCCGCGCCCCGCTTTGACGAGCGCCGCTTGATAGGCGTCGCGCGACGCCTCCGCCGCGTGTCTCTGCGCCGGGCTCGTCGCATAGATGCCGGAGCGGTACTGCGTGCCGATGTCGTTGCCTTGGCGCATGCCTTGCGTCGGGTCGTGGCTTTCCCAGAACGTCTTCAGCAATTGCTCGTACGAAATCTTCTCCGGGTCGAACACGACGCGCACGACCTCGTTGTGCCCGGTCATCCCCGAACACACCTCTTCATAGGTCGGGTTGGGCGTCAGCCCGCCCGCGTACCCGGCGGCGGTCGAATAGACGCCCTCGAGCTCCCAGAACTTGCGCTCCGCGCCCCAGAAACAGCCGAGCCCGAACAGCGCGAGTTCCATCCCCTTCGGGAACGGCGGCGTCAGTTTCGTCGCATGCACGAAGTGATGCTCCGGCACCGGCATCGCGTCGGCGCGCCCGGGCAGCGCGTCGGCCGCCGACGGCATCTCGAGCTTCTTCTTCTTCAGACTGAACAGGGCCATGGCTTGGGTCCCTTTCCCTTCCGTGGATCGTCGCGGACGATATAAGGTGCGAACGCGAATGGCCAACGGGGCTGACGCCGCAGTGATCGCCCGTTGATCGCGAAAGGTGAGGGATGAGTGACGGAAAGCGCATTCCCGGCACGGCTGGCAATAAAGGCAAGGCCGACCGCCTGGCCGCCGCCCTGCGCGCCAACCTGAAGCGCCGCAAGGCCCAGGCGCGCGCCAAGGGCGAACCGAAACCGCAGAAACCCGCCCCGAAGCAGAGCTGAGGACCACCTCAAGTATCCTCAAGCCCGTCCCGCTCGTCCTTATCACCGGACGCGACATGGAGGAGAGGGAAGATGTCCAAGACCTTCGGCATGCAGGGCGACGTGCATCGCCCGTGGCAGGATTACCTGGATTCGCTGAGCGCGCTGCGGCCCGAGATCCACCGCTATTGCTGCCGCCTGACCGGCAACGTCTGGGACGGCGAAGACCTGCTGCAGGACACGCTCGTGCGCGTGTTCGGCTTGCTCGGCAAATGCCAGGCCGAACTCGACAACCCGCGCGCTTATCTCGTCCGCACGGCGACGAACCTTTGGATCGACCGCATGCGCCGCAACGCGCGCGAACAGGCCGCGCTCCAACTCGAAGGGGCCGAACCGCAGTCGAGCGAACAACCCGACACCGCCGACGCGCGCCCCGCCGCCCGCGAACTCTTCCAGAAACTGCACCCGCAGGAACGCGCCGCGATCCTGATGAAAGAGGTGCTGGACCTCTCGCTCGAAGAAACTGCGAGCCAATTGCGCACGACCGTGGGCGCCGTGAAGTCGGCCTTGAGCCGCGCGCGCGGCCGCTTGGCCGAACGCCGCCCGTCGGCCGGCTTCACCGCGCCGCCGCGCGAAACGGTCGAACGCTTCATGCATGCGCTGCGCGACAAGAACCTCGACGCGTTGAAGACGATGTGCGCGGCGGACGTGACGATCGAACTCGTCGGCGGCGCGGAGTTCGAAAACTTCGAAAAGGGCCGCACCTTCTTCGAACACGCGCACATGGTGATGCCCGCCTTGGGCTTCGGCGAGAACCCGTGGTGGAAGCTGGCCGAGATCGACGGCGAACCGGTGGTCCTGGGGCTGCGCACGCTGAACGGCGTCGAAGGCTTGAACGAGATCCACCGCCTCGAAGTCGAGGACGGCAAGATCGCGCGCGTGCGCTGCTACTGCTTCTGTCCCGACACATTGGCCGCAGTCGCTGGCGAATTCGACATGAAGGCGTTGCCGCGGCCCTATCGCAGCCCGTCGCCGGACGAGGTCGCGAGAGCGTTAGGCACGAACGGCGGAAACCGCTGAAAACCTTGATAAATGCGGCGGAATCCCGGCATCCGCCGCCATTGTTCCGCCGTCCTGGCATGCGATATGAAGGCGCGCTCGGTTGAGGGCGCGCCGCGATGCGCGCGGCCCGAATGCGGGACAGACACGGGCAGTAGGGTTTATTCTGACCGTTCCGAGTGATTTGCGCGGCTGCACGCCCGCGCGCGTGAAGGGGATTACGTGGACAGGATTCAAATTCGCGGGGGCCGCCGCTTGAGCGGCGATGTCCGCATTTCGGGCGCCAAGAACGCCGCTCTGCCGCTGATGGTGGCGAGCCTTTTGACCGACGAGCCGCTGACGCTCGCCGCCGTGCCGCATCTGACCGACATCTCGCAATTGGCCGAGATCCTGGGCGGCCTCGGCGTCGGGATCACGATGAACGGCAACGGCCATGCCGAAGCCGAAACGGGCCGCGTTCTGAAACTGCACGCGAAGGAAATCAAGTCGACCGAAGCGCCGTACGATCTCGTGCGCAAGATGCGCGCGAGCTTCCTCGTCATCGGTCCGCTCGTCGCGCGCTGTCACGAGGCGAAGGTGTCGTTGCCCGGCGGTTGCGCCATCGGCACGCGCCCGGTCGACCTGCATCTGAAGGCGCTCGAGGCGATGGGCGCCGAAATCGAATTGAAGGAAGGCTACGTCTACGCCCGCGCGCCGAAAGGTTTGCACGGCGCGCGCGTCGCATTCCCCTTCGTCTCGGTCGGCGCGACCGAGAACCTGATGATGGCAGCGGCCCTGGCGAAAGGCACGACCGTCATCGAGAACGCGGCGATGGAGCCCGAGATCACGGACTTGGGCCACTGCCTGCAGAAGATGGGCGCGAAGATCGAGGGTCTCGACACGCGCACGATCACGATCGAAGGCGTCGACCGCCTGCACGGCGCGAACCACACCGTGCTGCCCGACCGCATCGAAACCGGCACCTATCTGATGGCGGTGGCCGCGACCGGCGGCGAGGTCGAACTTCTGGGCACGCGCGGCGACCTGATCGGCGCGGTGATCCCCCTGATGCGCGAAGCGGGCGTGACGATCGACGAAACGAACCGCGGCATCAAAGTCTCGCGCAACGGCGCGCACTTCACCGGCGTGGAGGTCACGACCGAACCCTATCCCGGTTTCCCGACCGACCTGCAGGCGCAGCTGATGGCGCTGATGTCGACGGCGAACGGCACCTCGCACATTTCGGAGACGATCTTCGAGAACCGCTTCATGCACGTGCCGGAACTCTTGCGCATGGGCGCCGACATCACGATCGACCACCAAACGGCGGTCGTGCGCGGTGTCGAGAAACTGCGAGGCGCGCCGGTCATGGCCACCGACCTGCGCGCCTCGGTCAGCCTGATCATCGCGGCGCTGACCGCCGAGGGCGAAACGACGGTGAACCGCGTCTACCACCTCGACCGCGGCTTCGAACGCATCGAAGAAAAGCTTTCGGCCCTGGGCGCCGACATCAAGCGCGTGAAGGGCTGAACCGAACCGCTTTGAGTGGTTGCGCGGCGCGGCGGTTTTTTGCACTTTCCCCGTCCCGCACCGCGACACGGAACCCGCAATGACCTCGCTTCGCCTCCGCGCCGTCGACCCGCTCGACCTCAGCGTGATCGCCGCGCACGTGCAGGACGCGGTCGCCCAGGTCGGCGGCATCGCCTACGAACCCGCGCGCCGGCGCTTCGCCATCATGCTGAACCGCTTCATGTGGGAAGACGTCGACCGCGACAAAGGCGCCGGCGCAAAGGCCGACAAGCATGCGCCCTATCGCCGCGTGCGCTCAGCACTCCACTTCGACAGCGTGCAACGCGTGCAGACCAGCGGCATGCGCTTCGGCCACAAGGACGCGGTGGCGGAACTCCTGACGGTCGCCTTCGAACCGACCGACGAACCGGCGGGGGTCGTCAAGATGACTTTTGCCGGCGGCGGTGCCATTAAGCTCGACGTCGAATGCCTCGACGCCTGGTTGACCGACGTCAGCGCCCCGTGGGCGACCGAACATCGCCCCGGCCACGAAGGCGTCGACGAACCGTTGGGTTGAACGCGCGCGATGCCTTCCTGGCTTGATACGGCAAAGCCCGGCTTTGCGGACGACTTCACCCGCCTTCTCGCCCAAAAGCGCGAGACGGCGGCCGACGTCGGCGCGGCCGTGGCGAAGCTCGTGGCGGACGTCGTCGCGCGCGGCGACGCGGCGCTCTTCGAGGCGACGAAGCGTTTCGACCGTTTCGATCTGAACGCCTCGAATCTGCGCGTCTCCGCCGCCGACATCGCCGAAGCCAAACGCACCGTGCCCGCGGCGACGCTCGACGCGCTGAAGCTCGCGGCCACGCGCATCGAAGCCTTCCACAAACGCCACAAACCGGCCGACGACCTCTTCACGGACGAAAAAGGCGTAACCCAAGGCGCGCGCTGGACGCCCGTCGACGCGGCCGGCCTTTATGTCCCCGGCGGCTTGGCCGCGTATCCGTCGAGCGTGCTGATGAACGCGATTCCGGCGAAGATCGCGGGCGTGAAGCGCTTGGTCGCGGCAACCCCCGCGCCCGACGGCAAGCTGAACCCGCTTGTCCTCGCCGCGGCCGACCTCGCGGGCATCACGGAGATCTATCGCATCGGCGGCGCGCAGGCCGTGGTGGCGCTCGCATACGGCACGCAATCGATCGCGCCCGTCGACAAGATCGTCGGCCCCGGCAACGCCTATGTCGCGGCGGCCAAGCGCCAAGTCTTTGGCCAAGTCGGCATCGATTCCATCGCGGGCCCGTCGGAAGTGCTGATCATCGCCGACAAGGCGAACGATCCTGCCTGGCTCGCCGCCGACCTGCTCGCGCAGGCCGAACACGACGAAGCCGCGCAATCGATCCTCATCACCGACGACGAAGCGCTCGCCAAAGCCGTCGCCGCCGAAGTCGACAAGCAACTCGCCCAACTGCCCCGCGAAAAGATCGCGCGCGCCAGCTGGCAGGCGCACGGCGCATTGATCCGCGTGCGTTCGCTCGACGAAGCCCCCGCGCTCGCCGACCGCATCGCCGCCGAACACGTGCAGCTCTGCGTCGCGGATCCGAAACCGCTCGCCGATCGCATCCGTCACGCCGGCGCGATCTTCCTCGGCGCGAACACGCCCGAGGCGATCGGCGATTACGTCGGCGGTCCGAACCACGTGCTGCCGACCGCGCGCGCCGCGCGTTTCTCCTCCGGCCTCTCCGTGCTCGACTTCATGAAGCGCACGACGATCCTCGGCTGCTCGCGCGACGGCCTGGGCGCGCTGGGCGAAGCGGCCACGACGCTCGCCGACGCCGAAGGCCTGACCGCGCACGCGCGCTCGATCCGCATCCGGCTGAACAAATGACGGATGGCGAGAAGACGCAGCGCCTCGCCAATGTGGTGCTCGACGAAAACTCGATCGCCCCGCGCGGCCCCGACGTCGAACACGAACGTCGCATCGCCATCTTTGATCTGCTCGAAGAGAACAGCTTCGATCCGGTCGGCGTGCCGCCCGGCCCCTACGCGCTGCGCCTGTCGGTGCAGGAGAACCGCCTCGTCTTCGAGATTTCGCGCGAGGAAGACGGCCGCACTTACGCGACGCACGTTCTCTCGCTCACGCCGCTGAAGCGCGTCATCCGCGACTACTTCGTCGTCTGCGACAGCTACTTCAAGGCGATCCGTTCGGCCTCGCCCTCGCAGATCGAAGCGATCGACATGGGCCGCCGCGGCCTGCACGACGAAGGCTCGCAGGCGCTGATGGAACGCCTCAAAGGCAAGATCGACGTCGACCATGACACCGCGCGGCGCCTGTTCACGCTGATTTGCGCGCTGCACGTCAAGGTTTGAAGGCATGGCGCGCGGACCCAACGGCGAAGACCTGCCCGACGCGGTGCTGTTCTCGTGCACCTTGAACGCGATCCGCTCGCCGATGGCGGCCGCGCTGATGAAGCATCTCTTCGGCAACGCGGTTTATGTCGAATCCTGCGGCGTGCGCGCCGGCGAACTCGATCCGTTGGCCGTCGAGGTGATGGACGAGATCGGCATCGACCTGTCGCATTTGCACCCGAAGACCTTCGAAACGCTCGCCGACACCTCGTTCGATCTCGTCATCACGTTGAGCCCGCAGGCGCGCCACAAGGCGACGGAGATCACGCGCGCCCAAGCCGTCGACGTCGAATATTGGAAGGTGCCCGATCCCAGCGCCTACGAGGGCACGCGCGAGCAGCGTTTGGCGGCCTATCGTCAGGCCCGCGACGAAATCCTCAAGCAATTGAAGCAGCGTTTTGCCGCGCGTCCGGCGCCCGAGCCCTAAATCGCTTGCTTTTGGGCCGCCCGATCACCATTCTCCGCCGCGAAATCGCTGCCCGTTCAACGAGCAGAAGGATAGGAATTTGAGAAGGACCGAATGGCGAAAGAAGAACTGTTGAGTTTCGAAGGCACGGTGGTCGAGCTTCTGCCCAACGCGACGTTCCGCGTGAAGCTCGACAACGATCACATCGTGATCGCGCACACCGCGGGCAAGATGCGCAAGAACCGCATCCGCGTTCTGGCGGGCGACAAAGTCACCGTCGAGATGACGCCCTACGATCTGTCGAAAGGCCGGATCGTCTATCGCAGCAAGTGACGCTGCTCTCGTCTCCGCTTTGACCTCGGCGAAACCCGAACTCGTTCTGGCCAGCGAGAGCCCGCGACGGCTCGCGCTGTTGGAGCAGATCGGCGTGAAGCCCGCGCACGTCATGCCCGCCGGCATCGACGAAAGCGTGCGCGCGAAAGAGCTGCCGCGTGCTCACGCCTTGCGCATCGCGCGTGAAAAAGCGGCAGCGGTCGACGGCCGGCTCGCGCGTGCGGAACCGCGCGTGATCCTGGCGGCCGACACGGTCGTCGCCTGCGGGCGACGAATTCTCCCCAAAGCAGAAGATGACGCGACCGTCAGGAAGTGCCTGGAATTGCTGTCCGGGCGAAGGCACACGGTGATCACCGCCGTTGCGCTGATCGACGCCGCGGCAAAGCTCCGCACGCGGATCGTCGAAACAAAAGTCGCGTTTCGCCGCCTCGAAGCGCAAGAAATCGCCGAATACCTCAAAACGGGCGAGGGATTGGGCAAGGCCGGCGGCTATGCGATCCAAGGCCGCGCCGCGGTCTTTGCGCGTTCGATCAACGGCTCGTACACCAATGTTGTCGGGCTGCCGCTCACGGAAACCTTTCAACTGCTCAAGGCGTGCGGCGCCCTTTGAAGGTGCTAGACTGCCGCCAATCGCAACTGACGAATTGGTCTAGCCTCGAATGGCGTCCGAAGTACTGATCAACGTCGGCCCGGCGGAAACGCGGGTCGCACTCGTCGAGCACGAACGCCTCGACGAAATCTTCATCGAACGGATGATCCAAGCGTCGAACGGCGCGGCCGCCGGCCGTCACGGTCATCGCTTGTTCGGCAACATCATGCTGGGACGCGTGCAACGCGTGCTGCCGGGCATGCAGGCCGCGTTCGTCGATCTCGGTTTGGAGAAGGCGGGCTTCCTCGCCGCGCGCGAAGCGCGATGCCTTTCCGATCTGCCGAGCTTCATGGATCAACCCTGCATCACCAAATGCGTGAAGGAAGGCGACGCCGTCGTCGTGCAGGTGATCAAGGATCCGATCGGCGACAAGGGCGCGCGCCTCTCCGCGAACGTGACGATCCCCGGCCGCCTTGTCGTCCTCGTGCCGAACCAATCGGGCGTCGCGCTCTCGCGCCGCATCGAGGAAGAAGCCGAACGCAAGCGCCTGACCGACATCGTCACGGAGATCACCGAAAGCGATCCGCGCGCCGCCGCCGGTGCGGGCTACATCGTGCGCACCGCCGCGCTCTCCGCCACGAAGGACGACATCGCCTCCGACATTGCGCGCCTCGGCGACGAATGGCGCGCGATCCAGGCGCGCCGCCAAATGGCGAAGGTGCCGGCCACGATCTATCACGACCTCGACCCCGTCGAACGCACGATGCGCGACGGCGTCGACGACGACACGACGCGCATCCTGATCGACGATGCCGCCGCGATGGCCCAGGCGCGCGAATACGCCGCCCGCGCCATGCCCGAGGCGCTCGACAAGATCCAACTCTTCAACGGTCCCGGCGAACTCTTCGAACTCTACAACGTCGAAGCCGAGATCGAAGCGCTGCTCGGTCCGCGCACGCGCCTGCCGTCGGGCGGCTGGATCACCTTCGAAACGACGGAGGCGCTGACTTCGGTCGATGTGAACTCCGGCTCCTACACCGAGGCGACGGGCCTTGAACAAACGTCGCTGAAGACCAACTTGGAAGCGGCGGCCGAGATCGGGCGTCAGCTGCGCCTGCGCGGCATCGGCGGCCTCATCGTCATCGACTTCATCCATTTGAGCGAACCGGAGAATATCGCCCAAGTGCTGACCGTCCTCGCCGAAAGCACGGCGAAAGACCGCACGCCGACGCAGATCTTGCCGATGTCCGAGTTCGGCCTCGTCGAGATGACGCGCAAGCGCGTGCGCGAGCCGTTGTCGAAACTTCTGAGCGAAAAGTGCGAGCCGTGCCGCGGCCACGGCCGCGTGAAGACCGTGATGACGGTCGCCGCCGAACTCCTGCGCCGCGTCGCGCGCGAGGCGAAGACGCGGCCCGGCGCGAAGCTCGTCGCCTACGCCGCGCCCGAAGTCGTGCGCTGGATCGAGGCCCAGGGCGACGAACTCGGCGCGGTGATGCGCGGTCGGGTGCCCGCGGGCCTGCGCTTCGAGGCGCGCGCCCAGTTCGAACGCGCGGAGTTCGACGTCGGAGCCGATCGATGAAGAAGGCCGGCGAAGGCGAACGGCATTGCCCGATCTGCGGCAAGCCGACCGAAGAAAGCGTCCGCCCGTTCTGTTCCAAGCGCTGCGCCGACGTCGACCTCGCGCGCTGGCTCAACGGCGTCTACGCCATTCCCGCCGAGGAGCGCGTCCCCGACACGATCGAGGACGACGAGTGAGCCCAGGTGCGAGGTTGAAGGCGCGCCTTGAGAAGGGCGTGCTTGTCGCGCCCGGCGCCTACGATGCGCTGTCCGCGCGCTTGGCGGCTCAGGCGGGCGCCGAAGCGGTTTACATGACCGGTTTCGGCGTCGCGGGTTCGCTTCTGGGCGCGCCGGACATCGGCCTCGTCACCGCGACCGAGATGGTCGACCGCGTGCGCGCGCTCAGCCACGCCGCATCGCCCGTGCCCTTGATCGCCGACGGCGATAACGGCCACGGCGGCGTCGCCAACGTCGAACGTTTGGTCGCGGCCTACGAACAAGCGGGCGCCGCCTGCATCCAGCTCGAAGACCAAGTACTGCCGAAACGCTGCGGCCACATGGAAGGCAAAGAGGTCGTCCCCGTCGAGGAAGGCGCGGCGAAAATCCGCGCCGCGGCGGGCGCGCGCGCCTCACGCGATTTCCTGATCATGGCCCGCACCGACGCGCGCAGCGTCGCTGGCCTCGATGACGCGCTGCGCCGCGCCGAGGCGTATCTGAAGGCCGGCGCCGATCTCCTCTTCGTCGAAGCGCCGCAAAGCCAAAACGAAATGCGCACGGTCGCCGAACGGTTCGCGGGTATGCCGCTCGTCGCCAACATGGTCGAAGACGGCAAGACCCCGCCGATGAGCGCGGCGCAACTGGGCGCGATGGGCTATCGCCTCGTGCTCTACCCGATCTCCGCGCTGCTGACGGTCGCCAAGACGCTGGAGGCAACCTACGCCGCTTTAGTCGAAGGCCACGGACTGCCCGACGGCACGCCGCGCCTGAAGTTCGCCGAATACAACGCCCGCGTCGGCCTGCCCGAACACCTGGCGCGCATCGAGAAGCTGTCGAAGCCTTAGCCGATCCGCTTCATCATCAATCGGCTCATACCCGACCGCGTCGCAGAACTTGCGATGATGCGACGATATTACGAAACGTCGAAGGGCCCGGTTGCCGGGCCCTTTCGATCTCTAGTGATAGTCGCGATGCCGCCGGTGGCGTCTGCCGTGGCGCCGATCATGCCGGCGGTCATAGTGGTCGTGCCGGTGACGGCGGTCCCAGCGGTGGTGATGGCGATGATGGCGCTGATACCGATGAACATGGTGGCGGTAGATCCGATGGCACAGCCGCGGATGATGGCGCCGGTAGTGGTAGTTCCAACAGGCGCGGCGCCGGTAGTCGTAGTGCCGGTGGCGATAGTGGCTGACCGAAATCGCCAACCCGTCCGACCCGACATAGACGCCGACATTGTTTGCGGCGGCAGCCGGCGCGGCGGTGGCGAACGTTGCGGTGACAAGCGCGGCCGCACCGAAAGCAAGCGTAGTCAGTATTTTCATGGGAAGCCTCCTCTTGCGAAGGAAGTTGGCTCCTCAAGGCCTGTCGAAGCATCGCTGCTGCGCGCTGAACTCGCGATGAACGCACTGTTCAGTTGGGAACCGTCAGGCGGAGCGTCCGCGCGCCTCGATCGCCCAGATGTCGACGAGCTTGTCGCCGTCGACGACGTGATAGGCGTCGTGCAGGTTTACTGTCGGGTCGCAATGCGGCGCGGTGCAGAGAACGACGTCGCCGGGCTTCATGCCGGCCGCGCCCATGATCCCGCCCTGTTCGTCGCCGAAATAGAAATAGCTCGCGCCCTCCGGCGCGCCCGCGTGGAGCGCCGGCGGCCCTGCGTCCGTCGCGAACGCCTTGAAACCCGCGTCGGTCGTCGCAAGCCCGGGCATGTTCGCGCTGATCACGGTGGTCTGCACGAACAGCGACGTCTCGAACGGCAGCGGCGCGGCGTTCGCGATCTTCACCTCGCCGTACTGCTTGTCCATGAAGATGTACGAGCCCGCCTGCAGTTCCGTGAACACGCGCGCTTCGGCGTCGATGTTGAACGTGCCCGTGCCGCCGCCCGACACGATGGGGCAGGGGATGCCCGCGCCCGCGATCATGTCGCGCGTGTCGCCGAGTTGTTTCAGCGCGGCGAGCGACTGCTTGCGCCGCTCCTCGAACTCTTCGATGTGCTGCACCGCGCCCGCGTAGCCCTGCAGCCCGACGAATTCCAGATGCGGCGACGCCGCGATCCGCTTCGCGAGACCGAGCGCCGGTTCGCCCGGCAAGATTCCCGTGCGGTGCAACCCGACGTCGACGTCGACCAGCACCTTCAGCTTCTTGCCGCTCTGCGCGCCGGCCTTCGCATAGCCTTCGACGCAATGCGCGCTGTCGGCGACGATCATGAAGTCTTTGAGCTTCGCGTTCAGTTTCGCGATGCGTGAAAAGCCTTGGGATGCCACGACGGGCGACGTGACGAGCAGGGAGTCGATCCCGCCTTCCGCCAACGCCTCGGCCTCGCCCAGCTTCGCGCAACACAGTCCGATCGCGCCCGCCTGCAGTTGCCTCCGCGCGATCGACACCGACTTGTGCGTCTTCGCATGCGGCCGAAGCTTGAACCCGACGCGACTGCAGTGTTCCTGCATCGCGCTCAAATTGCGTTCGAACGCCTTGAGGTCGAGCACCAGCGCCGGTGTCGCCAGCCCACGCCGTCCGTCCGTTTTGCCGATCAGTTCGTGATTGAGAAACGCGCCCGAGGACATGCGGGAACTCCGCTGCGAGAAATCACGCCGCAGAGAACACAAAGTCCTCATACGTCGCAAGGTTCACGTACCCGATGCGCCGGTAGAGCCGGTTGGTCAGCGGGTTCGACGCGTCCGCGTGCAAACAGCAAAACAGCCCCTCGTCGAGCACCGCTTGCGAGAACGCGGCGGTCAGCGCCGCCGCGTAGCCGCGCCCCCGCTTGTCCGCCGGTGTGTAGACGCCCGAGACGCGCACGCCGTCCGCGCCGATCGGCCGCCGCCGCAGCATCGAAGCGGGCGCGCCGTCGACGTCCCAAACGAGCAAGGTGCCGTCCGCGAGACATTCGTCGACGGTGCGGGCCAAGCGGGTGGGATCGCGGTCTGTCGAGGGGATCTTCGCCTCCGTCGCGAACCCCGCCTCCCATTCGATCAGGAGATCGCGCTCAGCCGCTTGCGCCGCGCGCATCGCGCC
>QKCS01000137.1 GCA_003246795.1 Alphaproteobacteria bacterium | reverse complement strand
TCACGATCGAAACCTATCCGAGGTTCCATACGTTGACGTCCGGCATCACGGCGGAGCTCGATGGCGTGGTTTCGTTTTCGCGGATCCTGCGATCGCTGTTTCCGTGCGGATCGGTGACGGGCGCGCCGAAGATTCGCGCGATGGAGATCATTCGCGAGGTCGAGGCGGAGCCGCGCGGCGTCTATTGCGGCGCCGTCGGCTTCCTCAATCGCGAACGCATGGCGTTCAACGTCAGCATCCGCACGCTGAGCTGGCGCGACGGCACGATCGAGATGGGCGTCGGCGGCGGGATCGTGTGGGACTCCGAGCCCGCGAGCGAATACGCGGAGTGCCTGTTGAAGGCCCGCTTCCTGACCGAGCCGCATGAACCCTTCCGGCTAATCGAAACGATGCGGTGGACGCCGGGCGACGGGTTTCATCTGCTCGAGCGGCACCTTGCGCGCCTTCGTTCGTCGAGCGGCTATTTCGGCTTCGTGTTCAACGAACGCGACGTGCGCGGGGCGCTCGACCGCGCCATCAAAGGGAAAGACGGCGCGCAGCGCGTTCGATTGACGCTCGGCGCCGGCGGCGACGCGCAGGTCGAGGCTCAGCCATTCGTTCCGACGGAGGCCGGTGCCGTTTGGCGCTTTGCCGTCGCCGATAAGGCGGTCGACAGCGGCGACTGGCGGCTTCATCACAAGACGACGTTGCGGGGTCTCTATGACGAAGCGCTGGCACGGCAGAAGGCGATGAATGCGTGCGACGAGGTCGTGTTCGTCAACGAGCGCGGCGAGATCACCGAAGGCAGCCGCACGAACGTCTTCGTCGAACGCGACGGGGTTTGGTTTACGCCGCCGCTCTCGTCCGGCTTGCTCGACGGGTGTCTGCGGCGCGAGCTGATCGAAAACGGGCCGCAGCGCGTCGTTGAATGCGCGCTTCGGCCCGAGGATATGGGCACGGGCACCGTTTGGTTCGGGAATGCGCTGCGCGGGCTGATTCGCGGCGTTGCCGCCGAAGAAGCCGGGAAATCGCCGATTGCCGCAAACCGCGCCATCGGCTAACCATCCCCGCCCGTCCGCGTTTTCAAGGGGTTTCGATGCTGCGCCGTCTGTACGACTGGGTGATCGCCATGTCGGAGCATCCGAAGTCCCTTTGGGCGCTCAGCGGCGTGTCGTTCGCGGAGAGCTCGTTCTTTCCGATCCCGCCGGACGTGATGCTGATTCCGATGATCATCGCGCAGCGCGCAAGGGCGTGGCTGATCGCGGGCGTTTGCACGGTCGCTTCGGTCGTCGGCGGGTTCTTCGGCTATGCGATCGGTTTCTTCTTCTTCGAGACGATCGGCCAGTGGGTGATCGACCTCTACGGCCTGCAGACCGGCTTCGCGCAATATCAGGAACAGTTCAACAAGTGGGGGCTTTGGATCATCCTGATCAAGGGCATGACGCCGATCCCTTACAAGCTCATCACCATCGCCAGCGGCGCGGCGCATTTCGACCTTCTGGTCTTCGGGTTGGCCTCGATCGCGACGCGCGGCGCGCGCTTTTATCTCGTCGCCGCGCTGCTCTACTTTTTCGGCGAACCGATCCGCAGCTTCGTCGAGAAGCACCTTACCGTCGTGACGACGGTTTTCGCCGCCGTCGTCGTCGCGGGCTTCGTTCTCGTCGCCTATCTGTAGCCGTCAGATCCTGATCATGCCTTCGAGGTAGGGGGCGACCTTGCCTTTGATCAGCACGCGTTCGCCCTGTTCCTCGCAGATCAGGGTGCCGCCGCGGGCGCTCATTTGGCGGGCGTTGAGTTTCGCCTTGCCGAGCCGCTTGGCCCAGAAGGGCACGAGTGCCGCGTGCGCCGCGCCCGTCACCGGGTCTTCCGCGATGCCCTTGCCCGGCACGAAGAAGCGCGAGACGAAGTCGAAGCCCGTGTCGCCGCCGGGCGCGGTGATGATGATGCCGTCTTCCTCGAACTCCTCGAGCACGTCGGCGACGGCACCGTCGGACTCGGCTTCCAGGATTTCGTCGACAGTCGCGAAGACGGCAAGCGCGTAGTTCGCCTTCAACACTTCGCGCGGTTCGATGCCCAGCGCCTCGTCCAGCGCTTCGCGGAAATCCGCGCCTTCGGGGTGCGGTTCGGCGCGATAGGCGGGCAGCGCCATCGCAAGGGCGCCGCCGTCGGCGCGTTCGACGGTCAGGACGCCACTCTTGGTCGAGAATTCGACGCGCGATAGATCGGGCGCAAGGTGGGTGAGGACGACATGGGCGCTCGCCATCGTGGCGTGACCGCAGAGCGGCACTTCGACCGCGGGCGTGAACCAGCGCAGCGCATAGCGGCCCGCCGCTTCGGGCACGAAGAAGGCGGTTTCGGAGAGATTATTCTCGGCCGCGATCGCCTGCATCACGTCGTCGGCGAGCCATTCGGTCAGCGGCACGACGGCGGCGGGGTTTCCTTCGAACGGCTTCTCGGCGAAGGCGTCGACCTGCCAGAGTTTGAGTTCCATGCTCATTCCTCCGTAAACGGACGAACCGTGTGTGCGTGGTTGAGCGGCCCGTGGCCGCGGCCCAATCTCGGCGCCGTCTCGATCGCGCGACACACATAGGCGCGGGCGCGGGCGATCGAATCAATCATGCCGAGGCCTTGAGCCAATCCCGTTGCGATCGCAGACGCAAGCGTGCAGCCGGTGCCGTGCGTGTGGGGCGTGTCGATGCGCCTCGCGCTCCACTCCTGCGTGCCTTCGGGGCCGGTGTAGATGTCGACGAGATCGTCGCCCGGCAAGTGCCCGCCCTTGAGCAGGACCCCGCGTGGGCCCAAATCGCGCAGCGCCTCGACCGCTTCGCGCATCGCTTGCACGTCGCCGATCTTGCGACCGAGCAGCGTTTCGGCCTCGGGCAGGTTCGGCGTGATCACCGTTGCGCGCGGGATCAGGCGGCCCTTCATGGCATGCACGGCGTCCTTGTCGATGAGGGCTGCGCCGCCCTTGGCCACCATCACCGGATCGACGACGAGCGGCGTGTCGGGCGCGGTGCGTCTCAAAACGGAATAGACGGTATCGATGAGTTCGCCGGAGGCGAGCATCCCCGTTTTGATCACGTCGGCGCCAATATCGGCGAGCACGGCGTTGATCTGTGCGACGACGGTTTGCGTCGGCACGACGTGAATGCCGATCACGCCCTCCGTGTTCTGCACAGTGACGGCGGTGACGGCCGTCGCCGCGTAGCCGCCGAGCGCGGTCACGGTCTTGATGTCGGCCTGGAGTCCCGCACCGCCGCCTGAATCGGAAC
>QKCS01000291.1 GCA_003246795.1 Alphaproteobacteria bacterium | reverse complement strand
CATCAAATACGGCGCCGACCTGATCAAATACTGCGGCACGGGCGGCGTGTTCTCCAAAGGCACGGTCCCGGGCGCGCCGCAATACTCGTTCGAGGAGGCGAAAGCGATCGTCGACGAGGCGCACGCCCAAGGGCGCACGTTGCCGTGCACGCGCATGGCGCTGAGGGCATCAAGATCGCGATCCGCGCCGGTGTCGATTCCGTCGAGCATGCGAGCTTGGTCGACGACGAAGGCATTCGCATGGCGAGGCGCCTGCCGAGTGAACTTTACGCCGCGCGCTTCGCCGCGCCGCTTTTTGCGGATGCGATCCAAGCTTCGACCATGTCGCGTGACGGCGGTTCCGTGTTGCGGGCGACCCGGCGGCCGTCCGGGCTTTCGCAGAATTCCTCGATCATGTTGACGACCATGTCGGCGTCGGCGTTCGCGAGATCGTCGGCGTCGCGCACGCCGACCGCGACGAGCAACTGCGTCGCCAGACTGTCGAGGCCCGCGACACTGCAAACCAGCTCGGCCTGGGCCTGCCAGTCGCGGATCACGTGTGCGTTGATGTGGCGGAACTTGATCTGCGCCGCCGCGCCGTCCGGCGAGACCGAGAGCAGGTCCTTCACGGTCGCGACGCCGATCGCGGCGAGTCGGCTTGCCGATTTCGTGTCGATGGCGAGCGCGACTTCCACGGGCAAGCTCGTCTCCAACGGCGCGCGGCCGGCGGCCTGGCGAGCCGATTTCGTCGACGCTTTGGCTGGCGGCGCCTGCTTTCCCTTTGTCGCGAGCGTGGCCTTCGGTTGCGCTTTCGGCCTCTCGGGGCGCGGCGGCTTTGCCTTCTTCGCGTTGCGTGCGGGTGTGCCGGTGCCGTGCTTCGTGCCGGTCTCGCGCGGCCACAAGGCGTCGAGCGTCGAGAGCGGCTTCTTCAAGACCTCGGCGGCGTGAAGCGCGCGGACGGTCTTATCGTCCTCGCTCAACGTGTCGCGGAGTTTGCCGGTCGTGCGGAACTCGTCGTACATAGCGCGCACGCGGGCATATTCGCGTACGTCGGCGATCGTGTTTGCGATGGCGCGGATGGGCGCCGTCAACGTCGCCTTCATCGTCGCGAGGCCGAGGCTCGCTTTCGGCGGCGGGACGGCCGCCTCCGCGAAGGCGCGGTTCAAGACGTGTGCGAGCAGCACGCGCGTATAGCCTTGCATCTTCGCCAGGCGGTCCTTCAGTTCTTGGTCCAGGCCCGCTTGCGGCTTCTTCGCCGCGGCGGCAAAATTGAAATGTTCGATGACCGTGTCGTAGTGCTGGTTCGCTTCGCGGGCGCCGGCGCGCACCATCTGCTCCAGCCAGTCGTCGCCGGGCACGGAGACGACGCCGGGCGTGCCGCCCAGATCGCGGTCGAGGATGCGCGCGAGTTCGGTGTGGCTCTTCCAGCAGCTCCACTCGACGGCGCGGTGGATGATGTTTTCTTCCTCCGTCTGCGCGGTGTGTAGCGGTTGCAGCGGGTCGATGACGTAGTGGCTCATGACGCCGGCGCAATAGACGGCGTGTCTCCAGTCCTTGTCCTTCAACGCGCGCACGGTGCGGCGATACCACTCGCGCGCGGCCATCGGCGCGCCGCCCCAATCGCTTTCGCGAACATGCAGGACGTGGTTCTTGAAATCCTTGAACACGTCGTCGGGCGCCTTCGCGCCCTTGAGGTAGGCTTTGTGGTGTTGAAGGAAGAGGGTCCGCCAGGCTCCGGCGGCCTCGCCCTTCAAGAGCATCAGCGCTTCGACGGCGAGCCGATGATGCGCATTGCGGGAAATCGAATTGGTCAGCACGCGATAAAACAACGACATGGTACGCCCCCAAGAATCAAAGCGTAAATGCTGATTTGGGGCGGTTAATGACTCATTAAGGAATGCGGCGTTGCGCGGGGCGATTGCGCACCGGGCCGGCGCGTTCAGATCGGGCCGAACGATTCGTCGAAGAGGTCGCGCATGGCCCGCCACGAGCGCTTGTCGGTCGTCTCGTCGTAGGCGAAGCCCGGCATGTTGTAGGCGTCGACCTCGCGGTTCGTGAAGCTGTGGCCGACGCCGCCGTAGAGTTCCATGCGCCAATCGACCTTGCCTGCCTCCATTTCCTTGACGAAGGCGTCGCGTTGTTCGGCGGTGATGATGGGGTCGTTGACGCCCATGCACACCAACACTTTCGCCTTGATGTTCTTCGCGTCCTGCGGGGCCTTGGTGGCGAGGCCCGAGTGAAACCCGACCACGCAGTTCACATCGGC
Source organism: Alphaproteobacteria bacterium (assembly GCA_003246795.1). Lineage (GTDB taxonomy): Bacteria > Pseudomonadota > Alphaproteobacteria > Micropepsales > Micropepsaceae > SZUA-430. Next base: position 1,011 of record QKCS01000291.1, on the reverse strand, counting down.
GCCCGAGCGCGCGAGTTCCAACACGGTCGTGCCGCCGAAGCAAAAACCGATCGCGGCGGTGCGTTTCGGATCGACGTCGGCTTGCGCCTTGACGATGTCGAGGGCGGTGCGGGCGCGCTTGCGCAAGGTGGGCAAGTCGGCGGTGAGCGCGCGGACGAGGCCCGTTGCCTTTTCGATGCCGGGAGGCGGTTCGCCGAACGTATCCATCGCGAAAGCGATGTAGCCGAGATCGGCCAGCATGCGCGCGCGTTCTTTCGGGTGTTCGGTGAGGCCCGGACCTTCATGGGCGACGACGACGCCCGGAACCTTGCGGCCGTTCGAGCCGTCGGCGAGGTAGCCGGTGAAGGTCTTGCCGTCGATTTTGTATTCGATGCCCGCGGTCTTCATTGGGGATCTCCGCGCGAGGGACAGCTACTCTATCGCTTTCACGCCGTCGCGGGCGCTTCAATTATTACCCGGATGATATTGACAATAGCCATTTCGCCCGGGTAAAACCAACCGCTGTGAGCGATCTTCTTTCCAAGCCCTGCACCGTTTTCGACGGCGTGCGCCGCATTGCGTCCGGCTTGCTGGCCGAGGTTGCGCCCGCCTTCAAGAAGGCATTGGAGAAGAACGGCGCCGCGCAGGTGCTGCTCTTCGACGACACGACCGGGCGCACGTTCGACATCGACGTCCGCGGCACGAACGAGGAGATGCTGGCGCGGCTCACGCGCGTTGCGCGGGCGCGCGCGGGCCAGCCCCGCGGACCGGGCCGGCCGAAGCTCGGCGTCGTCGCGCGGGAGGTGACACTGCTGCCGCGGCATTGGGATTGGCTTGCCGCGCAACCGGGCGGGGCCTCGGTTACGCTGCGGCGGCTCGTGGACGAGGCGCGACGTGACGTGAAAGCGCAGGCGCGCGCCGCACGCGACGCGGCCTATCACTTCATGCAGACGATTGCGGGCGACCGCCCCGGCTTCGAGGAGGCGGCGCGCGCGCTCTACTCGGACGACCGCGTGCGCTTTGCAAAGCTGA
>QKCS01000228.1 GCA_003246795.1 Alphaproteobacteria bacterium | reverse complement strand
GTCGGCCCGTCGCCGAACGTGAGGAAGCGCCGGAAGATTTCCTTGAACCGCTCCTTGTTGGCGTCGATCTGCGCGTCGCTCAGCAATTGGCGCGCCTCGTCCTTGCCGGAGGGATCGCCGATCTTGGTCGTGCCCCCGCCGACGACGACGATCGGCTTGTGGCCGCCCTGCTGCAGCACGCGCAGCCGCATGATCTGCGTCAGATTGCCGATGTGCATCGACGGGGCGGTGCAATCGAAACCGATATAGCCCGCCACGCGCCCCGCCGACATCAAGGCATCGAGCCCGTCCGGGTTCGTGCACTGGTGCAGATGCCCGCGCGCCGCAAAGGCGTTCAAGAAGGGAGAGCGGAATGCGCTCATCGTCGCTATAAGGCCTCAAGGATTCGAAGGGCAGGGTCTGTAGCACGAAATGGCGCGCGTCCTGAAGGCGATTGGCCTAATGAGCGGCACGTCGATGGACGGCGTCGACGCGGCGATCGTCGAGACCGACGGCGAACGCGTCGCGGCCTTGGGTCCGACGCGATTCACTGCGTATTCGCCGGAAACGCGCGCGCGTTTGAGAGCGGCGTTGGAACAGGCGCTCGCGTTGCCGCCGGCGGGACCACTTCCCGTGGAACTTGAGCGCCTCGAGCGCGAATTGACGCAGGTTCACGCGGCTGCCGTCGCGGATTTGCTTCGCGAGGCGGGGTTGGCGCCGGGCGACATCGACGTCATCGGCTTCCATGGTCAGACGCTCGTGCATCGCCCGCATAGGCGCCAGACGCTGCAGATCGGATCGGGTCCGATGTTGGCGCAGGCAACGTCGATCGACGTCGTCAGCGACTTTCGCACCGCCGACGTGCGGGCAGGCGGGCAGGGGGCGCCGCTGGTGCCGATCTACCATGCGGCGCTCGCGGCCGACCGCGCGCCCGTCGCCGTGCTCAACATCGGCGGCGTCGCCAACGTGACGTTCGTCGGCCGCGACGGCGCGCTGATCGCGTTCGACACGGGGCCGGGGAACGCGCCGATCGACGATTGGGCTTTCCGCTACACGGGCAAGCCCGTCGACGAAGGCGGTGCGCTCGCAGCGCGAGGGCGCGTGAACGAGAGCGTCGTCGCGCATCCCCTGCAGCACGCATACTTTGCCAAGTCCGCGCCGAAATCGCTCGATCGAATGGACTTCGCGCTCGACATGGCGCGGAACCTGTCCCCCGAAGACGGCGCGGCGACGCTCACGGCCTTCACCGCCCGCGCCGCCGCGGCCGCGCAGACGCATTTCCCGCAACGCCCACAGACATGGATCGTCTGCGGCGGCGGACGTCACAATCCGGTTTTGATGCAGCGCCTGCGTGAAGCGCTCGAAGGCGTCGCCGTGATCGCCGCCGAGGGCGCCGGTTGGCGCGGCGACTTCATCGAGGCCGAAGCCTACGCGTACTTGGCCGTCCGTTCGCTACGCGGCCTTCCTTTCAGCTTTCCGATGACGACGGGCGTGCCGCGCCCGATGTCCGGCGGCACGCTTTCGGCGGCGCGCCGCTAAGCGCTCTCGGCCACCGGCGGCATGCGCATGTCGAGATACTCTTCGACCGCTTTCACCAAATCCTCGACGTTCTGGTCGAAGAAGTGGTTGGCGTTCTCGACCTTGACCTGCGTGATCTTGATGCCGCGCTGCGCGTTGAGGCGGTCGACGAGCTTCTGCACATCCGCTTCCGGCGACACCTGATCGTTGCGTCCGTGCACGATGAGGCCCGACGCGGGGCAGGGCGCAAGGAACGTGAAGTCGTAGATGTTTGCCGGCGGCGCGACGGAGATGAACGCATGAATCTCCGGCCGTCGCATGAGAAGTTGCATGCCGATCCAAGCGCCGAACGAAAAACCGGCGACCCAGCAGGTCTGGGCGCCCGGGTTCATCATCTGCAGCCAGTCGAGCGCCGCCGCCGCGTCGGACAGCTCGCCGATCCCGCCGTCGAACGAACCTTGGCTGCGTCCCACGCCGCGGAAGTTGAAACGCAGAACCGAGCAGCCGCGCCGCTGAAAACAATAGAACAGCTCGTACGCGACCCGGTTGTTCATCGTCCCGCCGTGCTGCGGGTGCGGATGCAGGATCAGCGCGATCGGCGCCGACTTGTGCTTCTGATGTTGATACTTCCCCTCCAGGCGTCCGGAGGGGCCGGCGAAAATCACGTCAGGCATACGGGTCGCTGTACCTTGCTGGGTTGTTTCTTGATTGTCGAACTCGGGATGCCGGCCCAAGAGATGGCCAAAAAACCTTTCCCCATCAAAGTGTTGACGAAAGGCCGCCCAAAGCTTTGCTCAATACTTGACTGCCTCAGTCGGGAAATCTATATCGCCCATCGGAAAGCAAGCGGGCGCGCTTTTACCACGGTTAAGGGGCGCGAAATCAAGAAAATCGCGCACCTGCGCGGCTGCACCGCAGCCGTCCGCCAAAGAGGAGCCTCAAATCATGAACTTGAGCACCAAAGGCCGATACGCGGTCATGGCGATGGTCGATTTGGCGCGAAACGGCAACGGCAAGCCGGTCGCATTGAACGAAATTGCCCAAAGGCAGGAGATTTCGCTGTCCTATCTCGAACAACTGTTTGCGCGGCTGCGCCGTGGCGGGCTGGTCGTCAGCGCGCGCGGACCCGGTGGCGGTTATCGCTTGGCGCGCTCGGCGGAAGAGACGCGAATCGCCGACATCATGCTGGCGGTCGACGAACCGCTGAAGGCGACGCGCTGTGATGTGGGTTCGCCGCGCGGCTGCACCGGTCAGCAAGGCCGCTGCATCACGCACGATTTGTGGGAAGAACTCAGCCGCCAAATCCACATCTTCCTGAACTCGGTGACCGTCGCCGACGTCGTCAACAAACGGATTTTGGGAACGAGCCGCAAAGTCGACTTCCCTGACGCGGCGCAGCCCCACGACGAAGCAGCGCAAGGCAGCGCGGCCGCGGAATAACGGGACGATGCGAATCTATCTGGACTACAACGCGACGGCGCCGCTTCGCCCCGAGGCGCGGGCGGCGATGACGGCGGCGCTCGAAACGCCTGGCAACGCGCAGTCCGTCCATGGTGAAGGCCGCCGCGCGCGGCAGGTCATCGAGACCGCCCGTCGCCAAGTCGCGATGCTCGTCGGCGCAGCGCCCGACGACGTCGTGTTCACGAGCGGCGGTTCGGAAGCGAACGCCTTGGCGCTCCGCGGTTCCGCGCAAGCCGCCGCCGAGAGCGGAGAGCGGATCACGCGCCTTGTCGTTTCCGCAATCGAGCACGACTCGGTGCGCGCGAACGCAACTGCCTGCGAAC
>QKCS01000294.1 GCA_003246795.1 Alphaproteobacteria bacterium | reverse complement strand
GGTGATCAAGCGGCGCCAGGTGTTGCTGGTGCAGGTCGTGAAGGAAGAGCGCGGCAACAAGGGCGCGGCGCTGACGACTTATTTGTCGCTCGCCGGCCGGTACTGCGTCTTGATGCCGAACACGGATCGCGGCGGCGGAATCTCGCGCAAGATTTCCAACGTCTCCGACCGCCGGAAGCTCAAGGAAATGGCCGGTGAGCTCGAGGTTCCGGAGGGCATGGGCGTCATCATCCGCACCGCGGGCGCCAACCGGACGAAGCAGGAGATCACGCGCGACTTCGAATATCTGATGCGGCAGTGGGACGCTGTGCGCGACCTGACGTTGCGCTCGACGGCGCCGACCCTGGTCTACGAAGAAGGCAGTCTGATCAAGAGGACGATCCGCGATCTCTACTCGAAGGACATCGGCGACGTCCTTGTCGAGGGCGACGACGGGTTCGGCGAAGCGCACAGCTTCATGAACATGCTGATGCCGAGTCACGCCGAGTCGGTCAGGCACTACCGCGATCCCGTTCCCCTGTTTCAGAAGTACGGCGTCGAGGCCGCGCTCGACAGCATGTTCAATCCGGTCGTGCGCCTGCGGTCCGGCGGCTACATCGTCATCAATCAGACTGAAGCGCTCGTCGCGGTCGACGTGAACTCCGGCAAAGCGACGCGCGAACACCACATCGAGGACACGGCCCTCAAGACCAATCTCGAAGCGGCGGAAGAGATTGCGCGGCAACTGCGGCTGCGCGACTTGGCGGGCCTCGTCGTCATCGACTTCATCGACATGGAGGAGCACCGCAACAACCGGGCCGTCGAAAAGCGGCTGAAGGATTGTCTGCGGCACGATCGCGCGCGCATTCAACTCGGGCGCATCAGCCCGTTCGGCCTTTTGGAAATGTCGCGCCAGCGTTTGCGCGCCGGCATGATCGAGGGCGCGACGATCCCCTGCCCTCATTGCGAAGGCCGCGGCGTCATTCGCTCGGTCGGATCGATGGCGTTGCGCGTGCTACGTGCCGTCGAGGAATACTGTCAGCGCGAGCGCCTGCAGGCGATTACGTTGCGCGTGCCGCCGGAAATCGCGCTCTACATTCTCAACCACAAGCGTGCGCAGCTGACCGCGATCGAGGATCGGCGCGGCGTCTACATCTACATTGAATCTAAGCCTTCGCTCGCCGCGTCGACCTACGAGATCGAGCGCGGCGCGAACGTGCCGTTCGAGCCGCGCAAAGCGGCCGCGGCGGCGGTCACCGTCGAGAGCGAACTCGAAATCAACGACGATGTCGGCGAAGAGGCCGAGGAAGGGCTCGGCGAGACCGATAGCGCGGAGCGTGACGAGGGCGAACACGTCGGCGCGGCGCGCGGGGAGGACGGCGGCAAACGACGGCGACGCCGGCGGCGGCGCGGGCGCGACCGCGAGCGCGGATCCGACGACGCCGAACAGCCTGGTTCCGCTCCACAGGCTGAACCTGCCTCGGCCGAAGGTCGCGCCAACGGGGAAGATGGCGAACACGCGGTCGAAACGAGGGGCGAGGACGGCGAAGAAGCCGATTTTGTCGGCGACGCGGACTCCCAGGACGGTGACGGACGCCGGCGTCGGCGCCGGCGGGGCCGCAGAGGCCGCCGCGGCCGGAAGCCGGAGGAAGGCGCGGCGGAAGCCGCAACGCCTCGACCTTCGGGGTCGCCGATCGGGCACTTGCCGACGCCGGCCGAGGCGTTCGATGCGCCCGATTGGCCAGGGACCGGCGGATTCGACACGCGGCTAGGCGAGGCGCCACCGACGCCACGCGCAGAACCGCCAGCAGGGCGGGTCGCCTCTGATACGGCTTTGGCATTGATGCCCGAAAGTCCGGCGGGCGATCAGCCCAAACCGGACGACCGGCGTGTCGCCGATCGGCCGAGCCTTGCATCATTTTTCGGTTTCGGCGGGAAGTCCGAAGAAGGTGCGCCTACGGAAGAACGGCCGCAACGCAAAGGCTGGTGGCAGAAAAGAGCCGACAGCTAGCGTCGCACGTTCCGACACCAGGCAACGAGAGCGTGCGCGGCGGCGTCGACTTCGTTCTGCGCGCCGGCATAGGAAAAGCGGATCCACTGATCGCCTTCGAAGGGATCGAAGTCGTGGCCCGGCGTCGCGGCGACGCCGGCCTCTTCGAGCAACCGCTTGGCCATGGTGGCCGAGTCCATGCCGAAGGGCGCGACGCTGGCGTACAAATAGAAGGCACCGTCGGCGGGCGCGACGCTACCAAAGCCCGCGTCCTGCAGCGCCGCCAGAAGGCGCGATCGATTAGCGGCGTACGTGCGCACGTGGCCGTCGAGTTCGTCCGCGGCGTCTAGTGCGGCCAGCGCGGCAACCTGCGAGATGGTCGGCGGCGAGATGTAGAAGCTCTGGGTCAATCGCTCGATCGTACGGACGAGATCGTCCGGCACGACCATCCAGCCGATGCGCCAGCCCGTCATCGAATAATATTTCGAGAAGCTGTTGATCACGACGACGTCGCGCGAATACGCCAGCGCCGTTTGCGCGCGGCCGCCATAGGCAATCCCGTGATAGATCTCGTCGGAGATCAGGCTGACCTTTCGCACGGCGCACACGTCGACGATCGCAGCGAGATCGTCTGGGCTGATCACCGTGCCGCACGGATTTGACGGGCTTGCGATCAGAACGCCGTCGATCCCGCGCGCTTGGCCAATGGCGTCGGCGGTCAGTCTGAACTGTTCGGCTTCGCGGCACGGAATGAAATGCGGCTTCAAGTCCAAGGCCTGCGCGATGTTGCGATAGGCCGGATAGCCGGGCACGGCGAGGGCCAAAGATTGGCCTGCCTCGAACAGCGAAATGAAGGCGAGAAGGAAACCGGCTGAGGATCCCGTTGTGATGACCACGCGCTCGGGTGCGATATCGACGCGATGGGTTTCGCGATAGTAGCGGGCGATGCGTTCGCGCAAGGCGGGGCGGCCGAGCGATTCCGTATAGCCCAAACTCTCCCCTCTCAGGGCCGTTTGGGCCGCGTCCAGCGCACGCTGCGGCGCGGGGGTTCCGGGTTGCCCGGCCTCCAGGTGGAATACGGTGCGCCCCGCCCTGCCCAACGCGTTGGCGCGGTCGAGGACGTCCATGGCCAGAAAAGGGTCGACGCGGCTGCGGGCGGACGGGGTCACGGGCTCGGAATCTGCCTTAATTTTGATTTGCCGGGTACCCGGCCCCATATTCCCTATGAGATCGAATTTTGCCGGTTTCGCTTACGTTCTTGTCGCGGCCTCGTTACAAGCCTGCGATTGACGGGCTTTCGGCGCAACCGTACCGTCTAACGCCACGTGGGACGAGGGGCAAGCAGCCGGGTGAGGCGACCGAGGCGCCTGGATTCGGCTGTATGGCTTTGGAGACCGATATCGTGACCACCCATCGCTCAATGCTCTCGAAATCGCTCAGCGTACTGACTGCGGCGGTCGTGGCTGCGTTCGCGCTTGTGGCGGGCGCCGACGCCGCTTGGGCGAAGGCCGGCATTCGCGACGCGGAGATCGAACGCATCCTGCGCAGCTATACCGACCCGATCTTCAAGGCAGCCAATCTCGATGTGGGCGCCGTCAACGTCTACATCATCAACGACGACTCGCTGAACGCGTTCGTCGCCGGCGGCCAGAACGTGTTCATCAACACCGGCATGATTATGGAGTTGGATACGCCCAACGAATTGAAGGGCGTTCTGGCGCACGAAACGGGCCACATCTCGGGCGGGCATTTGGCGCGCGGCCCCGAAGCGATGGGCAAAGCCGAGGTGCCGCTGCTCATCGGCATGCTGGCCGGCGTCGCGGCGATTGCCGTGGGCGCACCGGACGTCGGCATGGCGCTTCTAATCGGATCGCAGTCCGTGGCGCAGCGTGAAATTCTGGCGTACAGCCGCGTGCAAGAATCGGCGGCCGACCAGGCTGCGGTCAAGTTCCTGAACGCCACCGGCCAGTCGCCGCGCGGCATTCTGAGCACGTTCGATCGGTTCGCGGATCAGGAAGCGTTGAGCGGCTATCGCCAGGACCCGTTCGTTCGCTCGCACCCGCTTTCGCGTGAACGCATTGGGGCGTTGCAAGGCCTCGTCGAAAGCTCGCCCTACCGCGACAAGAAGGACACGCTGAAGGAAGTCACCGACTATCAGATGATGCGCGCGAAGTTGCGCGGCTTCATTGAATCGCCGGCCGTCGTGCTCCGGCGCTATCCGACGTCGGACAGGAGCGCGCCGGCGCGTTACGCCCGCGCGGCCGCTTACTTCCGCGCCGCCGATCTGCAGCGCGCCCTCCCTGAGATCGACAGCCTCATCGAAGAGCGTCCTAACTACGCCTATTTCTGGGAGTTGAAGGGACAGATCCTGGTCGAATCGAGCAAGCCGAAGGAAGGGGTTCCGGCCTACAAGCGCGCCGTCGAGCTTGCGCCGGACGAACCGTTGATCCAGGCGAGCTACGGCGCGGCGTTGTTGGCGGCGTCGGACGACGGCGACCTGACGAAGATTCCGGAAGCAAAGAAGCACCTGAAGCTGGCGCTGCAGAGGGAGCCGGACAACGGCATGGCGTGGTACTATCTCGCGGACGCCTACGCGCGGACGGGCGACGACGCGATGGCGGCGCTGGCGACGGCAGAACGCTATTACGCGATCGGCCAGTACCCGCAAGCGATGAACTTCGCGCAACGCGCACAGCGGAAGCTCAAGGAAGGTTCGAACGATTGGCAGCGCGCCAACGACATCCTTGCCATTTCCCAGACAGCGGCCAGCAGAAAGGGCCGCTGAGACTCCTCTTCCTTCACATCACAGCCAACCGAGCTTCTTGAGACATGGATAGTCAACGCACTGTTACGCTTCTTCTCGCCGCCGCCGTCGTGATGGTGGTGGCCGTCGTCGCGGCGTTGCGCTTCGCGAGCGCGCCCAGCGACGCGGAAGCGCCGGCCGTCGCGATGAACAAGGCGGACGTCGAGAAAATCGTGCGGAGCTATCTGCTCGAGCATCCCGAGGTCATCTTCGAGGCCGTCGATAAATATCAAAGCATGGAAAACGATCAGCGCGTCTCGTTGCTGAAGGACCGTGCGAAGGAGCATGCCACGGCGCTGTTCAAGGAACCGGCGCCGATCGTCGCTGGAAACCCGAATGGCGACGTGACGATTATCGAGTTTTTCGACTACCGCTGCCCCTACTGCAAAAAGGTCAAGAAGGACGTCGCCGACTTGCTGAAGCAGGACGGCAATATCCGGCTTGTGCTGCGCGAGTTTCCGATCCTGTCGCCCGAGTCCGAGATGGCGGCGATCGCGGCGATCGCGGCGATCCCGCAGGGCAAGTACTGGGACTTCCACATGGCGCTCATGGGCGCCGAGGAACTCAGTGAGGACAGCATCTTCCAGATCGCGAAGGAAACGGGCATCGACGTTGCGCGGCTGAAGAAGGACATGGAAAAGCCTGAGATCGCCAAGCGGTTGAAAGAGACGCAGGATCTGGCGCGCACGCTCGGCATCGATTCGACGCCGACGTTCTTCGTGGGCGACGAGCCGCTGATCGGCGCGCAGTCCAAAGAGGAACTCAAGAAGGCCGTGGCGACGGCGCGCAAGGCGCAGCCGAGCTAGATCAGTCCCGCAAGCGGCGACGACGGGTCGGCGTAGGTCTTCTTCTTCATGCGACCAGCGCGGTAGGCCAAGCGTCCGGATTCGACGGCGAGCCTCATGGCGCGCGCCATCATCGGCGGATCCTTCGCTTCGGCGATCGCCGTGTTCATCAAGACGCCGTCGCAGCCGAGTTCCATCGCGATCGCCGCGTCCGACGCCGTACCGACCCCCGCGTCGACCAGAACCGGCACGCGCGCGGCCTCGATGATCAGGCGGATGTTGATGGGGTTCTGAATGCCGAGGCCCGAACCGATCGGCGCCGCCAGCGGCATGACGGCCGCGCAGCCCGCATCCTCCAGACGCTTGCACATCAGCGGATCGTCGGTGCAGTAGACCATGACGTCGAAGTCCTCTTTCACCAGGACCTCGGTGGCGCGCAGCGTTTCGACCATGTCGGGAAAGAGCGTCTTGCGGTCGCCCAACACCTCCAGCTTCACCAGCGACCAACCGCCGGCTTCGCGCGCGAGCCGCAGCGTGCGAACCGCCTCCTCCGCCGTGTAGCAGCCGGCGGTGTTGGGAAGGTACGTCACCTTCTTGGGATCGATATAGTCGACGAGCTTCGGACTGCCCGGATCGGCGACGTTCACGCGGCGGAGCGCGACCGTGACGATCTCCGCGCCCGAGGCTTCAAGTGCCGCCGCATTCTCCGCGTAGTCTTTGTACTTGCCGGTGCCGATGATAAGGCGCGAGTGAAATGTCCGCCCCGCCACGGTCCAGGTGTCGTCTTGGGTCATTGGTTCTATCCGCCGCCGACGAAGTTGACGATCTCAAGCCGGTCGCCCTCGCCCAACTGCGTTTCGGTGTAGGCCGAACGCGGGACGATCTCCAGATTGCGCTCGATAGCGACCTTGCGGGCGTCGAATCCCAAGCGCTCGACGAGGCCCGCGACCGACATCGGGCCCGGGAGCACGTGTTCCTGTCCGTTGAGTTGAATGCGCATCGAGAAACGATTCCGGCTGTCCAATTCCGTTTGGCTGGTCAATGAGATAGCGCGTTCCGTCAACGCTAACCACCCGCCATCTGGCCGCTTTCGCACACAAGGGGGAGTGTTTATAAGGACGGCATCGCTCACCCCGGGGATCCGCGTCTTCGCGTATGGCCAAGCCAGTATTTGTCCTTAACGGGCCGAATCTCAACCTCTTGGGCTCTCGCGAGCCCGAGATCTACGGCCACACGACGCTTCCGGACATCGAAGCGGCCATGCGGGCGCGCGCCGGGGAGCACGGGCTTTCCGTCGAATTTCGGCAAAGCAATCACGAAGGGCAACTCGTCGACTGGCTGCAAGAGGCCCGCACGGCCTCGGTCGGCGTCATCCTGAATGCGGGCGCCTATACGCACACGTCGGTCGCCATGCACGATGCGCTCAAGGCGTTGGACGTGCCAGTGATCGAGGTTCACATCTCGAATCCGCATCGGCGCGAACCGTTCCGGCATACGTCGTACGTGTCGCCGGTTGCGACCGGCGTCATCTGCGGCGTCGGGGCGCAAGGCTACGCCCTCGCCATCGAAGCGATCGCGACGCTCGTTTCCAAGGCCCCGGCTCAGGGCGCCAAGAAGGGTCAGTGAATGAACAAGAAAGACGATAAGACCGCCGATCCGTTGGAAGGAGAGTTGATCCGAAACCTCGCCGCGATTCTCGAAGAAACCGGTTTGAGCGAGATCGAAATCGAGAAGGCGGGATTGCGCGTGCGCGTGGCGCGTACGCTTCAGATGGCGGGCGCCGTTCCGGTTGCCGCCGCTGCGTCCTCCGCCGCGACGGCTGCAGCGGCGCCGAAGCCGACGGACGTGTCGACCCATCCGGGCCTCGTGACGTCGCCGATGGTGGGCACCGCCTATATCGCGCCCTCGCCCGGCGCCGCGCCCTTCGTCAAGGTCGGGGACATGGTGAACGAGGGCCAGACGATCCTGATCGTCGAGGCGATGAAGACGATGAACCAGATTCCGGCGCCACGCGCGGGCCGGGTGACCCAGATCATCATCAGCGACGGGCAGCCGGTGGAGTTCGGCGAGCCGCTGATGATCATCGAATGACGTCGTAGCGTCTCGATGTTCGACAAGGTTCTCATCGCCAATCGCGGCGAAATCGCCATGCGCATCAATCGTGCGTGTCACGAGATGGGCATCAAGACGGTCGCGATCCATTCGACCGCGGACGCGAACGCCATGCATGTGCGGATGGCCGACGAGAGCGTTTGCGTCGGCCCGCCGCCCGCGCGCGACAGCTATCTCAACATTCCCGCGATCATCACGGCGTGCGAGATCACGGGCGCCCAGGCGGTGCATCCGGGTTACGGATTCCTGTCGGAGAATGCGCGCTTCGCCGAGATCATCGAGGAGCACGGCCTTACCTTCATCGGTCCCAAGCCCGATCACATCCGGCTGATGGGCGACAAGATCGAGGCGAAGAAGGCGGTGAAGCGCCTTGGAATTCCGGTCGTGCCCGGCTCCGACGGCGGCATCTCCACCGACGAGGAAGCGAAGGCCGTCGCGCGCAAGATCGGCTATCCCGTGCTGGTCAAGGCGGCGGCGGGCGGCGGCGGGCGCGGCATGAAGGTCGCGCGCAGCGAAGACGAGCTTTCGATCGCGCTGTCGACGGCGCGCAGCGAGGCCAAGGCCGCCTTCGGCGACGACGCCGTTTACCTCGAGAAATATCTGGAGCTGCCGCGTCATATCGAAATTCAAGTGCTCGCCGACAGCCACGGCAAGGTCGTGCATCTGGGCGAACGCGATTGCTCGCTGCAGCGGCGCCATCAGAAGGTCTGGGAAGAGGCCGGTTCGCCGGCCTTGAACGCAGAGGCGCGCGACAAGATCGGGCGCGTGGTCACCGACGCGTTGACGGAACTTGGCTATCTGGGCGTCGGCACGATCGAGTTCCTGTACGAGAACGGCGAGTTCTACTTCATCGAGATGAACACGCGCCTGCAGGTCGAGCATCCGGTGACGGAGATGATCACGGGACTCGATCTCGTGCGCGAACAGCTGCGCGTGGCGCACGGCGGGGCGATCGGGTTCGAGCAGAGCGACGTCACCTTCTCGGGGCACGCGATCGAATGCCGGGTGAACGCCGAGAACGCCGAGACCTTCCGGCCGTCGCCGGGGCTCGTGCGCGACTTTCACGTGCCCGGCGGGTTGGGCGTGCGCGTCGATTCGGCAGTCTATTCCGGCTATCGGATACCGCCGCACTACGACAGTTTGATCGCCAAGCTGATCGTGCACGGGCGCAACCGGACGGAATGTCTGATGCGGCTCCGCCGCAGCTTGGCCGAGTTCGTGATCGACGGCGTGGAAACGACGATTCCGCTGTTCCAATCGCTCGTGACCGAGCCCAACATCATCGACGGCGACTACTCGATCCACTGGCTCGAGAACTATCTGAAGAAACGAACGGCCTAAAGACGAGGCCTTCGATGGCACGCATGAGGCGATCCGCGCCCGCATTGTTGACGCCGGAGGTTCTGCTCGGCGCCTACGCGCAGGGCTATTTCCCGATGGCCGAGGCGCGCGAAGACGACGACGTCTTCTGGCTCAATCCGGACCCGCGCGCGGTCATTCCGCTGAAGACCTTTCACTTGTCGCGCCGTCTGGCACGCAAACTGCGGGCGAGCCCCTGGCGGCTGACCGTCGACACTGCGTTCGCGGACGTCATCGCGGCCTGCGCGGAGGACCCGCGGCAGAACGGGAAGACGTGGATCAACGGGCTGATCGAGCGGTCGTATGGCCATCTACACGAACTCGGCTATGCACACAGCGTCGAGGTTTGGGAGGAGGACAAACTCGTCGGCGGGCTGTACGGCGTTTCTCTGGGCGCCGCGTTCTTCGGGGAGAGCATGTTCGCGCGGGCGACGGATGCGAGCAAGGTGGCGTTGGCGCATCTCGTGGCGCGGCTGAAGACGGGCGGGTACAAGCTTCTCGACACGCAGTTCGTGACGGATCACCTCAAGCAGTTCGGGGCCGTCGAGATGACGCGGGCGCGGTATCAGACGCTGTTGCGCGCGGCGGTGGACGCGGAGGCCGACTTCTACGAGTTGGGCGGCGCCGGCGAGGCGGTCTTGGCCGGCACGGTTTTGCAGCTGATCACCCACACGTCGTAGACGGGGTGTTCGAGCGCGTTCAGCGCCGGGCTCGAGGCGAACATCCAGCCGGAAAAGATCTTCTGCACGGTGCCGTCGGGCTTGCGCTCCTGAATCTCTAGGAAGGCGGCGGACTCCGGCGGTTCTTCCGGCGGCCGCGTCTTGCAGGCGAGCGCGGTGACGATCAGCGTGTTGTAGAAGACCTTCTGCTTCAGATTGACCTCGAACTTCGCGGTGCGCGCGGCGACCTTGTCGAGGCCGCCCAGGATGACGCCCACGGCCTGCGGCGGGGCGCTCGACGGCGGGGCCGGCACGACCACTTCGGGCGGCGGCGGGGTCACCGGTTCCTCGGGGAACGACTCGTTCGGCGGAATGGGCACCGATTCGATCGGCGGCGCCATGTCGGGGTCCGACGGATAGGGCGTCTCGACGGGCGGCATCGGCGCCTCGACGGGCGCTTCCTCCGTCGGTTGGGCCGCAACGAGCCCCGCGTAGGCCGCGGTGAACGCCACCGCAACGGACGAAACAACGAGCGCAAGCCGGTTTGTCATCGCACTCTCACTCTCTCACTCTCTCACGCGCGCGCCGCTTGGGCGCGCCAACAGGGCACTACGGCGTCACGCCCGCGGGCGCGGCCGGGGCCGGTTCCGGCATCGGCGCGGGCGCCGTTTCCTTCTTGTCGTCGCCGCCGGCCGAGAAGATCGCCTGCCCCAAGAGGCCGACAAAATCGATCGAACCCTGCGTCGTCTCGAACTCGGCCCCGGCGACCAGCATCGTGTCGCTGCCGCCGGGCGAGACCGCCAAATAGGCGCCGCCCAACAGGCCCTCGCTCGCCACCTTGATGGACGAGTCCTCCGGCAACAGGACGTCGTTCTTGATGTTCATGCGGACAAGGGCGCGATAGGTCTCTTGATCGAGCTCTTGGCTCGTCACCGTGCCGATTTTGATCCCCGACATGCGCACGTCGGTGCCGACCGAGATGCCGTCGACGCGGTCGAACTTCGCGACCAGTTCATAGCCCGCGACCGCGCCCGAGCCCGTCGTGTTCCAGCCGTAGTAGAAGAACACGGCCGCGACGACGACGACGGCGGCCCCGATCAGCGTTTCGACAAATCCGTTTTGCATGCGTCTCCCCTACTCCGGCTGCCAGGCTTCGTAGTCGCCGGTCGCGTGCGCGCGCTGCCCCGAGCCCATGAGGCTTCCCGGCGGATGATAGGCGAGCGGCGTGCCGGTCAGATTCGGCAGATGCTCCTTTTCCCACGGTTTGATCTTCGGCGGCGCGACCGTCGGCGGTTCGTCCACCGTGTGGTGCAGCCAGCCGTGCCATTCGGCGGGCACGAGCGAGGCTTCCGCCACGTTCTTGTAGAGCACCCAGCGGCGCACGCCGTCACGGGTTTGGTAGTAGGCGTTGCCCAGAACGTCCTCGCCCACGAAGACGCCGTTGCGCCTCGTATAGACCCATGTGCCCAGGGTGGTTCCGTTCCACCACGTCAGCATCCAATTCAACAACTTGATCATCGAAAAGCGGGAATCCCGTGATTCAGCGCGCGGGACTATGGCGTGCGCGGGTGACGTTCGTAAAGCGGCGGACCGGCACGTCCGTTTGAGAATGCGAACGGCACCCCCACCCCAATCCGCCACACCGCAACATTGGCCGAGTTCCGCCGTTCTTGCCGCAACATATCCGCAACGTTGTTGCACTTCGCATGACACGGGAGTCCCTTGACCGCAAAGCGGAACAAATAGCGAATCTCGCACTGTATTCCAATGCGGTTTGTCCGCGCGCGGAGCCTCAGCCGCCGAGGTGGATGAAGCGATCGAATGGGTAGTCCGTGCTAGTGCTGCAGCGCCATGACTTGCTTCGACCGCCCTTTTGGCTCCGCCGCGGAGTGTTTCTCGGGCGCCGGCGCCACGGCTTGCTGTTTCTCCGGCAACACGCGGATGTCGATGCGGCGTTTGTCGTCGAGGTAGGTGTTGGCGGCGGCGACGAGTTCGGCCTTGGTGATGCTTTCGACGTCGGCGAGCTGCGTGCGGATCGCGTCGAGGCCGCGGGGTTCGCGCTGCAGGTCTTCGGTGACGCGGATCCAGAAGGAATTCGTGCGGCGGTCGGTTTCGATCGACTTCACCACGGGCGTGCGGGCGCGCTTGATGACGTCGTCGTCGAACGTGCCGGCTTTCAGTTCCTTCACGATGCCGTCCAGCGTCTTGTAGAAGCCGTCGACGAGACCGGGGCGCGTTTCGGCGCTGGCGTAGATATAGCCGAAGTCGGCGAGCGCGCTCGACGTCCAACTGCCGGCAGAGGGCGAATAAGTCGCGCCTTGCGCCTCGCGGAATTCGTCGACGAGGCGGACTTTGATCATCTCGCGCAACAGGGCGATCGTGCGGGCGCGGCGCATGTTCGAGTAGAAGTCGGGCGCGGGCCAGGCGGCGTAGGCCGCAGCTTGGTCGGCAAGGCCTTCGTGGGTGAACTTCAGCGCGCGGCCGGCGGCGGGGAAGCGCACCTCGCGGGCGCCGGCGGCTTCCGGCAGGCTTTGCGCGCGGGGCTTGAAGGCGCCGAAGGTGGCGCCGACGGCCTTGATCGCGGCG